>CBFGQE010000065.1:0-10719 GCA_965650815.1 uncultured bacterium | reverse complement strand
GGGTCAACGCCTCGGCCACCGTTTTGTTCATCTTCCAGTTGCCGGCGATGATCAGCTTGCGTTCTTTGTCCATTCGTAGGCTCTCTATTGTGCGGTCTTTTGAACCGCTTTCTTCAGATTCTCGGGAAGTCTGTTCAACACCTCGTCGGGGACTTTCCCCGAGAGGGACTCAATAGTCCTCGTAGCCGTTCCCAGCTTGGTGACCTGGGTAATGTCCAGATAACCGTTGCCATCGTAGGCCCAGATCAAATCAGGTGACTGGACACAAACAAACCACCCTTGGGCAGCCTTCCACTTGGGATTGGAGACAGTCGTGACGCCATCGGAAGATCCGCTGTTGAACCTGCGCGCGATCTCCACCGGAGAACCTTCCGCTGAAACCGAGACCGTCGCAGCCAACTCGCCGGAAAACACATTGGTCGATCCGGGTGACTCCATCAAAACAACTTGGGGCACGCTCGGTGTTTGCCCGAAAGCACTCACCCAAGCGAATCCCGCCAATATGGCCAAGCTGACGTTGATGGTCGGTCGAATCATTGAGTGAACGTCACTTCTCGCTCAACGCCACGACTCCGGGAAGCGGCGAACCTTCGAGGAACTCCAGGCTCGCGCCGCCGCCGGTGCTCATGAAGGTGACCTGGTCTCCCAAGCCGGCCTTGTTGATCGCCTTCACGCTGTCGCCGCCGCCGATGATGGTCTTGGCTCCGTTCTTCTGGGTGGCTTCCACCACGGCTTTGGCCACGGCGTTGGTGCCGTCGGCGACGCGCTTGTCCTCGAACATGCCCATCGGGCCGTTCCAGAGAACCGTCTTGGCGCTGGCAATGACATCGCAGAACGCCTTCGCGGTGGCGGGACCGATGTCCAGGCCTTCCTCGGTGTCGGGAATGTCGCCCGTGTTCACGCGGGGATTCTGGAGGTCGAAGATGGGTTTGCCCTTCTTGTTCAGCTTGTCGGTCTTCACCGGCGTCGCGGTGATGTTGTCGGTGGGCAGGAGGAACTGGACGCCCTTGGCCTTGGCCTTGTTGACCGCCGAAGTGGCGACGTCCGTCTTGTCCGGCTCGACAAGCGACTTGCCGACCTTGCCTCCGGCCGCGAGGCGGAAGGTGTAGGCCATCGCGCCGCCGATCAGGATGGTGTCGGCCTTGTTCAAGAGGGTGTCGATGACCTTAATCTTATCGGAGACCTTCGCGCCGCCGAGGATGACGACAAACGGACGCGCTGGGTTCTCCAACTCGTCGCCGAGGAACTTCAGCTCGCGCTCCATCAAGAGACCGGCCACGGCCTTGCCACCCCGGGCTACGACGGCCTTGGCCACACCTTCGGTGGAGGCGTGCGCGCGGTGGGCAGCACCGAACGCGTCGTTCACATACACGTCGGCGACCTTCGCCAGCTTCTCGGCGAAGGCGGGATCGTTGGCCTCTTCCTCGTTGTAGTAGCGGACATTCTCCAACAGCAGCAGGTCGCCCGGGTTCAGCTTGGCGACGGCGGCCTCGACCTTTTCGCCGACGCAGTCATCGACGAAGGCGACGGGTTTGCCGAGGAGTTCGGAAAGTTTGGCGGCGACCGGCTTCAGGGACATCGACGGCTCGCGCTGGCCCTTGGGACGGCCGAGGTGGGCGGCGAGGATGATCTTGGCGCCCTTTTCGATCAGGAGACGCAACGTGGGGAGCGTTTCCTGGATGCGGGTCTGGTCGTTGATGACCATTTGGCCGTCCTTTTCCTCCATCGGCACGTTGTAATCCACGCGGATGAAGGTGCGCAGCCCCCGGAACTCGATGTCTTTTACGGTCAATTTGGCCATAGCGGTGTCAAAACAGGCTGCGGACATTACCGGCGCACCGGGGGCAGTCAAAGCCGTTTTCCTGTAGGCCGAAGGGCATCGGCGCACGGGCCGTCCCTTTCCGTTCCCGGATTCCTCCTCCGGACTTTCCCCGCCGCCGGGCGGCCGTAGAGTCGGCGGCGCATGAACCGCATCGACCGCTTGATGGCCACGATCCTCCTGTTGCAGGGGCGGCGGCTCATCACGGCGGAAGACATCGCGGCGCACTTCGAGATCAGCCTGCGCACGGTCTATCGCGACATCGCCGCGCTCAGCGAGGGCGGCGTGCCCATAGTGGCCGAAGCTGGGGTCGGCTACAGCCTGCTCAACGGCTATTCCATGCCGCCGGTCATGTTCACGCCGGACGAGGCGGCGGCTCTCTTCATGGGGGGCGAGTTCGTCGATCACCTGACCGATCCGTCGCTCCGGGGGCAGATGAGGTCGGCGCTGTTGAAGATCCGTTCGGTGTTGCCGCGGGCGCAGCAGGACCATCTCGACCGGCTCAAGCGCACCACCGCGCTGCTGGTGACCCGGCCCGCGCCGGAAGCCGACCAGGCGGTGCTCACACGCATCCAGACCGCGCTGGCCCAGCGGCGCGTGCTGGAACTGCACTACCAGACCAAGGGGGCCGGGCCCGCCGTGCGCCGGGAGGTCGAGCCCCTCGGCCTGATCTACTACTCGGACCGCTGGCACCTCATCGGCTATTGCCGGTTGCGCGGCGATTTCCGGGACTTCCGCACCGACCGCATCCACAAGCTTTCGCTGCGCGACGAGGTTTTCCGGGGCCATCCCGACTTCTCGCTCCAGGAACACATCCGCACGTGGCACGAGGAAAGGCCCCGCCAAGAAATGGTCTTCCGCACCGGGCCCACCGTAACCGACCGTTTCCGGCGTTCGTGGATGGGCGCGATCTTGAACGAACGCAAATACGGCGACCGCACCGTCTTCACCGTGCTGTGTGATCCCTGCGACTGGTTGGCGAACTGGCTCCTGTCCTTCGGCACGGAACTTGAGGTGATCTCGCCCGACGCTCTGCGGGCAACGATGGCGGAAAAGGCGCTGGCGATCGCGCGGCACCATGGCGCGGGCGAGGAGGCGGCCTCGCCGCTTGAGTCCACGGGCGTGTCCGCCCTGTAGGACGCGGCGTCGCAGAGGATCGCGAGCGCCTTCAGCACGCCACGGTCCGGGGCCGGGCTGCCAACGGCCGGGGCGCGGGCAAATGACGGCGGACGACGGCCAGCGCTTCGGGCAAGCCGTTCAGCCGGTGGCGGTCGGGATAGGGGCGGAAGCCGGACAGGCGTTCGACGAATCTTCGGAGATCCCCGGGCGTGACCTGCTCGAACACCTTCCAGTCGCCCGAACCGCTGGCGCGGAGGAAGTGGGCGTTGATGTATTGCTCGAAGTTCCGTGCTTCCGGCAGCGCGAAGACCGGCTTGCCCAGATGGAGCGCCTCGCCCAGGAGCTGGTTTCCGGCCGTGGCGACCAGCCCGGCGCAGGTGGCGAGGCTCGCGACGAACCGCGCCTCGTGGATTTCGTGGAAGCTGAGATTTGCTTCCGGAGGCTGGGAACCGAGGCCGAAGACCTGGACGGGTCGGCCGCATTCGCGGAGGGCCTGCATCGCCGCCGGGCCGGCGAAGCGCCGACAGTAGGCGAGGAGATGCCCGTGGTTCTCCGGTTTCGCCTCCAGGATCTCCCGCCGCAACAGCGTGCCCACCTGGGTGACGCCGCGCACGCCGGGCTTGAGCGGCGGAAAGTAGAACGAGGAGACGATCGACTCCCGCTGGCCGGAGAAGTAGCCCCGGACGATCCAGGCCATGAAGGCCGCATGCAGCCGCAGGTAGAGCGGCAGCGAGGAAAGATCGTAGGCCAGCAGGAAATGCTGGTGGTCGAAGCTCAGGAACGGAACGCCCATCCGGCGCGCCGCCCGGGGCAGCGCGGGCTCGAAGTCGGCGATGACCAGATCCGGGCGCGCTTCCGCGATGTCCCGCTCCAGCATGGCCCGCAGCGACGGGAGCCGCCGGAGATAGCCCAGGGCATGGAAGCCGGTGGTATGGTAATCGACCCGCCGCCGCGCCGTGTAGTGGAAGCGCAGTCCGGCGATGCGCTTCACCCGCACCTCGCTGCCCGCATAGAGCGGTTGGAGAAAGGCGAAGGCGTCGCCCGGGCAATAGAGCGTCATCTCGTGCTCGTCGCGGAGCGCTTCGACGAGGGTCCGGATGCGGGCGGCGTGGCCCCGGCCTTCGCCCGCCATGCTGATGAAGATTCTGGCCATGCGGTGGATCGCGGGAAACTGGCTGGCACCGCTACAGGCGCAGCTTCGGGCACCGGCCACAAGCCGGCAGAAGCCCCGTCGCCGTTCTTTAACCGTCGCGTCACCCGTTCGCGATCCGCGCGTCTCCGCCGCCCTTCCCGGGGACGGACGACGGAAGAACGCGCGGGAAAACCTGAACGATCCAAGAGATTTGGGCTTGCTGGCCCTTGGGGAGCTGGCTATAGCACCGATCCATTGACCGCTTTTGGTTTCCAGTGATTTACGGCTACATGTTTAATCTCCAACCGGTGAGGGTGTCTTGAGCCGCCCTTTTCCTCCTCGTGGTCGCGGTTTTGTCCAGGGTCCCCGCGTCAACGGCAAGATTCGGTCCCGCGAAGTCCGCGTAATCGATCCCAACGGCAAGCAGCTCGGGGTGATGGCTCTGGCCGACGCGCTCAACGCCGCCCGACAATACGGGGTGGACCTTGTCGAGATCGCCGCGGCCGCCAATCCCCCCGTTTGCCGCATCGTCGATTTCGGCAAATACCGCTACGAGCAGAACAAGAAGGAGAAGGAGGCGAAGAAGACGCAGCACGCCAACCAGGTCAAAGAGATCCAGCTCTCGCCGCGCATCGACCCCCACGACCTCTCCATCAAGGTCCAGCACGCCATCGAGTTCTTCTGCTCGGACATGAAGGTGAAGATCGTCCTCCGCTTCAAGGGCCGCGAAATGGCCCACAAGGAGTTCGGCTTCCAGGTCGTCGAGAAGTTCATCGCCGATACCGCCCAGTGGGGCCATGCCGACGCCGAACCCCGTCTCTCCGGGCGCACGATCAACCTGATCATGAGCCCGCTGCCCAAGAACAAGCGGGCCAAGAATCCCCGCGCCGACGACGCCCCGCCGCTCGAACCCATGAAGGCCAACGAGCCGCATGACGACGATGCGGACGACGAGGCCGCCCATGAAGGGGACGACGGCCACGCCGGCGACGCCAAACCCTAAGCCCGTTCCGCACTATCCCGACAGGCCGCCGGATGACCTCCGGCGGCTTTTCGTTTCCAGCGGTCGCGGGCCGAAAAAGACGCTGGGCCGTCGGTCCGGTTCTCTGCTACAGATACCCGCATGTTGTCGGGAGCAAGCCAAGGCGTGCGCGCGCTGGTTCGGCGGATGCTGGTTGTCGCCACGGTCGCGCTGGTGGTCGTGGGATACTCGGGGGCGGCGGACTCGGCGAGCCGCGCGCACAAGGTCGTCAAGGGCGAGTCCCTGACCAGTGTCGCCAAGAAATACGGGACCAGCGTTTCCCGCCTCGCCACCGCGAACGACCTGAAACCCAGCGCCGGCCTGCGCATCGGCCAAATCCTCCGCATCCCCGGCCACACGGCCGCACCGGCCCAAGGTGCTGTGCTGCCCTCCTCCGTCCGGCATTCCGTGGCCTCGGCCAAGGTGAAGAAGGGCCGCTGGCAGAACATCGTCCTGCACCACTCCGGCACCGCCGAGGCGACGGTCAAGGGCATGGACCACTACCACCGCCGGGTCCGGCGCATGGAGAACGGACTGGCCTACCATTTCGTCATCGGCAACGGCCACGGCATGAAGGACGGCGAGATCCATGTCGGTTCCCGCTGGACCCGCCAGCTCGATGGCGGCCACCTCCGCAGCTTGGCCCAGAACAAGGTCAGCCTCGGCATCTGCCTGGTGGGAAACTACGACCAGGCGCCTCCCACCGCCGCCCAGATGCGCAGCCTCAAGCTGCTCCTCGCCCAGTTGCAGTCCCGGTGCGGGCTGGACGACGACGCCGTGGTCCTGCACCGGGAGGTCAACGTCGTGGGCACCGCCTGTCCCGGGAAGAAGTTCCCGGCTTCGACGCTGCGCAAGGACCTGGCGGCCCTCTCGCCTTGATATCCCGCCCCGGTCAATTCCGTGCGTGTGTCCCTCCTTGGTGGCGCGGAACCGCCCCGATTTTTCAGGAATACGGCCGTTGTCAGCCCGTGGGACCATTGTTACAAAATGGCGACACGCCTTGGCCGGATCATGGGAATGTTCCGTTGCGGCCCGGGCCCGGCCCAGAACTCCAGTCGTATCATGCCCCGCTCCAGCCGTTCCCTCCTGTTCCTCGTCGTGTGTTTCCTCGGTGCGCTGGCTCCGGCCCGGGCGGCGGAATTCCGTCTCGCCGTGCCGACCGGCTCCGGGGCCATCGCCTGGAGCAACGCCCCGGCTCCCGGCATCGCCACTCTTGAAACCACGGATGCCTTGGACACGGCCTGGACCCCGGTCAAGAACGCCTTCAACACCGGCGCGACCGGAGGAACCTTTTTCGCCGCCAGCGGCTCCACCCAGTTCCGCCGCGTGTCCGCCGTCCCGGTGCCGCCCACGCGCGAAGGCTTCACGAACTTCATCCGCTCCTACGGCCTGCTCGAAACCATCGCGGGCAACGGTCTTGGCCGCGTCGATGGCGTCAGCTACTGGAGCCCGTCCTACGAAGGTGGTCCCGCCAACGCCGCCGCGCTTTCCCGGCCGCACTTCGCCATGGCCGACCGGGCCGGGAACGTCTTCATCGTGGACAAGAACAGCCACTCCATTCTCCGTGTGGCCACCGACGGCACCATCCACACCCATGCCGGCACGCATGAAGCCGGCCTCAACGGCGACGGCCCCGCTCCCGCCACCAGTCTCCAGCTCAATTTCCCCAACGGCCTCTGGGTCCGCGCCGACGGCACCGTCTATGTGCTCGACACGGACAACGGCCGCGTCCGCCGCATCGACACCAACGGCGTGATGACCACCGCCTTCCTCGTCACCAACGACGGCTCCGCGCTGGCCGGCGGACGTGGCCTCTGGGTGGCGGACGACGAATCGCTCGCCTACTTCTGCGACAACACCCGTGTCCGCCGCTGGACTCCGGGCGACGGCCTGAGGAACGTGGCCACGAAGTTCTCCGACCTCGGCACCGTGATGCCCGATCCCTCCGGCAACCTCCTGGTCTGCGACCGTGAAGCGGGCCAGGCGTTCCTCGTCTCGCTGAACGGCGACAAGACCGTCATCGCCGGGAACGGCCAGACCTCCGGCGGCGGCGACGGCGAACTGGCCACCGAGACCAGCCTCGAAGGACTCCGCAGCGCCTGGCCCGTGCCCACCGGCGGCTACCTGCTGCTGACCCACGAATCCAGCCGCCTCTGGTATCTCGACACCGCCGGGCGCGTCCACCTGCTGCTCCACGGGGCAGGGGGCCGCACGCACGCGGGCGACGGCACCTGGTTCTACGCTCCCGGCGAGGAACGCATGAGCGAAGGCCGCGGCGTTACGATGGACCACGACGGCAACATCATCGTCTGCGAGAGCGACTACGGCTACATCCGCCGCATCCGCTTCCTGCCGATGTCGGCGACGGATTGAGGCTGTGTTCCTGCGGCCCGTCCCTCATGGCCGGACCAACGGGGTGATCCACGCCTTCCACCGGCACCAATGGCCGAACCACGGCTTGCCGCTGCGCTCGGCCAGGCGACGGGTCAGCACCCTGTAAGCACGGAGCATGGTTTTGTTGCGGGCGTGATTTATCAGGAATGTCTGGAGCGTCTGCTTGTGGACCGGGTCGATGCCTTTCATGCCCGTCGCGACCAACGAACCGCCGGCGGCGAGTTCGAGGAAGCGCCGCAGGATGGCGTCATACTCGGACAGGGAGGCGTTCTTGAGGGTCGCCGCCAGTTCCCGTCCCGGAGCTTCGTTTCCGTCCACGGCGGAATCGATCGCCTCGAAGAGCTCGAACCGGACCGACGCCCCGTCTCGCCTCGGCAAGCGGCGGACATGACGGATGACCTCGCGGGCTTCGTCGTCCCGGCCCAACTGGTGGAGGGCGGCGAGCAGGTTGACGAACATCCAGGGCTCGGCGTCGGGCCGGTCCCTCCAGTCCCGCATCCATTCGGCCACGCGGGCCGCGCGGCCCCGGACCTTGAGCACGTAGCCCATCTTTCCCCACAGCCGCGTGTCGGACCGGAACCACTCCGCGTGCTTCTTCAGCACCTTGCGAAAGCGCCGGTCCCAGAAGGTCTCGCCGAAGATCTGCTGCCGATGCCGCAGGTCCAACAGATCGTCCACCGCGACCTCCAGTTGCCGGAGGAAGCCCCGCGCGGCCCGCTCGCTGCGGGGGGCTAGCCGCTCGAGCACGGACCAGTTCCTGAACTGGCCGTCTCGCCCGCGCAGATCGACCCAGAAGGCGGCCGCCTCGGGATTGCCGCCGTCCTGGGCGAGGGCTTTCGAGGCCACGGCCAGCCCTTCCTTGATGAGGCCGGCCTTGACGATCTTCTCGGCGACGCGCTGGAACACGTCCGGCTCGTCGTCGGTGGTGGCGCACAGGGCGGCCAGGGTCTTGCATGCCTCGCCGCGATTGCCGAGGGCCAGCATCAGCCACAGTTCCCGTTCGCACACCGAGGGAGCCCGCAGCACGGACCTCAACCGGCCGAGAGTGTCCAGGGCGTCGGAGAATTCGCGGGCCTCCAACTGCAGGTGGAACAGCGTGTCTCCCGCCCACTGGTAGCCCGGGGCCAGCTCGAAGGCTTGGCGAAGCAGGCCCTTGGCCTCCGCGCGGCGGTCCAGCTTCAGCTTGAGGTCCGCCGAGTAGCCGAGCGTGACGGCGTCGCCCGGAGCGAGACGGCACAGCATGTCCACGGATTCCAGCGCGTCGTTGTGTCGTTCCAGGGCCATCTGCCAGTCGGCCAGGCAACGCCAGCCCCAGATCAGCGAAGGGTCGTCGCTCAAAGCGCCGCGCATCCGCATGATCGCCGCCTCGGTGTCGCCGCGTTGCGCGAAGATCCAGGCCTCCCGGCCACGGAGGTCCGCCGGGGGACGGCCGCCGAACGCCGCAGGACGGCAGGCCTCCAACGCTTCGTTCCAGCGTCCGGCGCGGGCGAGCAGAAAGGCGCGCAGGCTCCAGGCCTCCACCAGGCGGGGGTTCAGCTCGGTGGCGCGGTCGAGCGTGGCCAGCGCCTTTTCCAGATCGGCGGGCGCGTCCAGGAGCCGCGCCAGCATCAGCCACGAACGGGCTTCGCCGGGACGTCGCCGGGCGAGCTCTTCCGCCAGCTCGATCCCGGTGCCGGACCGGCCCACCGCCGGGCCCCATTCGGACAGACGGGCCCAGCCCCAGTCGTAGCCCGGCTCGATCAGGACCGCTTGGCGCACCAGTTCGAACGCCCCTTCGCGGTCGCCTTGCCGCCACAGCACCTGGCCGAGCGTCCCGAGCGTGAACGGGTCGAGCGGGGCGCGGCGCCGCACGGCCTCCAGGATCTCGCGGGCCTTGGCCAGTCGGCCCAGGCTTTCGTGGGCGGAGGCCAGTTCCCGCATGGCCCAGCCCCAGCCGGGATTGAGATCGCGCGCGTGTTCCATCGCCGCGATCTCGGCTTCCCGGTCGAGCCGGGCGCGGTGGACCTGGGCGAGGTCCATCCACAGGCGGGGCACGAGGGGAAAGCGTTCGGTTGCCCCGGTCGCGACCCGCAGCGCCCGCTCCGCCTCGTTCATCGCCAGGAGCTGGGCGCAATGGCCGCTCCACGACTGCCACAGGTCCGGGCGTTCGCGGTTCGCGTCGGCCATGATCCGCAGCAGCTCCTCCGGTTCCAGATAGGGCCGCGCCGTGTCCGGGAACTGCAGCAGCCCGTCGCCGAAGGTGGTTTGCCGGGCCAGCTCGTCCCGGATGAAGGCGGCCGCCTGCTTGCGCTCCTCCAGCGAACCGGCGCTCTCCAGCAGGCCCCGCATCGCCTGGAGATCGTCGGCCGACTTGCGGAGCGCCTCGCGAAAGGCGGCGCCCGCCCCGGCCGCGTCGCCCGAAGCGGCCAGCACCGTTCCGAGAACGGAATGGGACGTGGACGATCCCGGCTCGATCACGATCGCCGCCTCGGCCTGGACCCGCGCCTCGGCCTGCCGACCGAGGAGCGACAGCGCCAAGGCCAGCTCGCGCCGTGCCCAGGCATCCGCCGGGTTCGCCCCGACCAACTGGCTGGCGACGGCAACCGACGCCTCGGGCCCCTCGATCCGGGCCCACTCCGCCCGCAGGCGGTGCAGGGGAACAAAGTGGGGAAAGCGCTGGCCGGCCGCGTCCAGCAGGCCGATGGCCGCCGTCCTGCCCTCCAGCAAATGCAGCAGGTGAGCCGCCGCCTGGTAGGCGTCGAGAGCCATCGGCTCCTGCTCGAGGATGGTTTTCCAGTGCTTCAGGGCTTCCGCCGTTGCGCCCTTGCGTTCGGCCAGAGAAGCCGCCGCGCGCAGCCAGGTGCGCTCGCCCGTCAGGCTCTTCGCCTCGTTCAGCAACGCTTCCGACCGGAGGAACTGTCCGTGGTCGAACAGCCGTTCGGCCGCGAACAGCTTGAGATCGCCGTCTTCCGGGCGCTTGCCTTGGGCCGCCTTCAGGACCTCCAGCGCTTCCGCCGAGCGGTCCAGCTCCGTGTAGGCCCAGACCAGGCTCCGGCCGGGCAGGGATGACCGGGTCCCGTGCAGCTCGAAGCGCCGGCGGAGGAACCCCAGCGCTTCCTCCGTGCGCTTCGACTGGCGGCACGCGCGGAAGTGGGCGAAGGCCAGGTCTTCCCGCTTGTCGTCGAGGCACGTGGCGAACCGGTAGAGCTCCACCGCCGACTCCAGCCTTCCCGCCGCCCATTCGATGCCGGCGCG
>CBFGQE010000064.1:0-10748 GCA_965650815.1 uncultured bacterium | reverse complement strand
CACGACGCGATGGCCCACCGGCGGGACGCCCATTTCCATGATGTCGCCTATCGGAATGCCGCAGCGCTCTTGGTTTCGTTCTGGGGTCCGACCGACGATGGCGCGCTCATTTCCTACGAAAGTCCCGACGGCAGCCGGGGTCCATGGGCGCGGCCCGAACAGATCAGCCGGTTTCCCACCGACGTGGATGCTCTGGAGGTTGGAGGGCCGGAGTGGGTGTCGAACACGGACTTCTACTCCAGCTTCAGCGACCAAGGCGGCACGGTCGCCATCCATACCCGGACGGGATACCCGGTCTTGCCGTCCGATGAACTGGCCTGGGCGCTCGGCCTGGTGCCCGGAGCCGGCACCGTCAACGGGGTGGCCTTGAGCGACGCCGAAATCGGCGACTTGGCCCGCGCGATCAATCTGGACGCGCTGATGTATCATCGGAACCAAGCGGACGATTCGGCGATCAGCCGAGATCCTCGCCTTCCGGTTCCTCCCGACCTGCCCTTTGCCGGCGACGAGATCTTGTTCTCGATCGAGCCGTTGCGGCTGCCCGGTGGAGGATTCCTGTTCGATGGCGGCGAGATCTGGACCTACACGATCAACGGCGGCGATCCGGCCCAGTTCCTCGACCACGGAGGCCATCTCTGGAACACGGAGTTCGATGTCCGCGGGACGTTCGGCGTCTTCTCCGAAAACGTGGATGCCCTGGAGGCGGTTGCGCTGACGCCGGTGCCGGAGGCCAGGACCGTGGCGGCATCGGGTTTGTTGGCGGCCATGGTGGCGATGCGGATTCTCCGGCGCAGATGCTGGTCCGGCTCGGGACTGCCATTCGAACGGCAACCCGCAGCCCGTGAAGAAGCGGCTGCAACCTCGGCATGGACTCCATGAACTCTGCCTGCATATCCAAGACCCTGCCCACGGCGGCTCTCGGTTGGGCGACCGGCCTGATTGCGCTGTCTGCTACGACGCCCCTCCCACCAACTGCGGTTACTGGGAAGGAATACTCCGATGGCGACATGGTGATACTGGAAAACAGCCATCCAGCTTGGCTCTGGGATGGAGCCGGAGGATTGAGGGGCGCCTCCATTTGGGACGGGTTGCCCCCGGGTGCGCCGCCGCCTCTTTTGCAGCTAGATGCCATGGCCAACGGGCATGACTCCTATTTTCACGAGGTAGCCCATCACAACACCGCATCCCTCCTTTTTTCCGTGGCCTGTGACAGCACCGCCACGAGCATCTGGTATGAGAATCCAGACGGCAGTCGCGGAGTGTGGGCTTCAAAAGCCCAAATCTACTCCGAAGGGGTGGCCGACCTGAATGCATTGGAAGTCTGGGGACCGGACGATGTGTCCAACACGGAATATGTTTCCGTTTGGGGCGACCTCTCGGGCAGTTGGGCCATCCTCACGACGGCACGAGACGGAGTTCTAACCACGGAGGAACTGGCCGGGACCATCGGGCTGTTCGCCGGTGCCGGGATGGTCAACGGAGCCCCCTTGGACGATGCCGCGATACTGGACTTGGCGTCCCAGGTCCAACTGGACGCGCTGATGTATTTCGAGGACGAGGTCGTTATTCCCGACGGCCCCCCGCTTCCCTGCCTCCCGTCCTGTTTCGACAAGATTCTGTTTTCGATCGAACCCTTGACTCTGCTCGATGGAAGCGTGCTCTTCGACGGCGGGGAAATCTGGACCTACACCCTCGGCAGCGGGGAGCCCGCGCAGTTCCTCAACCACGGCGGCCATGTTTGGGACACCGCCTTCGATGTGAGAGGGACGTTCGGCGTGTTCTCGGAAAACGTGGATGCACTGGAGGCGCTGCCGGTGCCAGCGCCCGTGCCCGAGGCGGGCGCCTTGGCCGCCTCGGGTTTGTTGACCGGATTGGCGGCTCTGCAGGTCTCGCGCCGGAGGGCCGCAGATCCCACGAAGGATGCAACGGAGAATCTCTAGAATCACATCCACAAGCAGCATGAAAACTTCGAAAGCATCCGTGGCGCTGTGCGCCCTCACCTTGGTCTGGTTCGGCGGAAGAACCTCGCTCCACGCGGCGGCACCCGTCCCGCCGGCGTTGGTTCCGGGAAAGGAATTCACGAGAATTCCCTACGCTAATATTGAACATCCTCCTCCTCCGTTCCCGTGGCCGGTCGAACTCTGGGATGGGACCGGGAAGGTCGTTGAGGGACCCTATTTGCCCGTTTCCCTGCCTCCGGAGGAACTTGGCGAGCTTTTGCCGGATGCTTTGGCGAACCGACGAGACTCCGGTTTCTTCGACGTGGCTTACCACAATTCTGCCACCTTGATGTTTTCCGTTACCGGCCGACACGACCTTGATCCTTTTTCGCCGCATCCCGAAATCTGGTATGAAAACCCCGGCGGGAATTCCGGAGTTTGGGCTTTCAGCAACGACATCAGGAGCCATGGCGTGATTGATCTCATCTCCTTGGAATTTGGCGGCCCAGAAGGATCGTCGGACACGGACTTCTATTCGGTCTATTCTGATAAGGATTTCCTTGATGATTTCGCGGCCAAGGTCGCGGCGATCCGTTCCAAGGCCGGGGCAACGGCCTTGAGTTCGGTGGAACTTGCCTCGGCGGTCGGGCTTGTTCCCGGAGCGGGAACCGTCAACGGAGTCGCCCTCGACGATGTGGCGATCAACCGCCTCGCCTCTCTCATCGATCTCGACGCCCTGATGTATTATCGAAACCAAAGCGACGACTCGGCCATCGACCTCGGACCGAATGATTCGATGGCCTTCGGCGCTTTCGCAGGCGACGAGATTCTCTTTTCCATCGCGCCGCTCAGCCATGGCGGACAGGTCGTTTTCGATGGCGGCGAGATCTGGACCTACACCATCGGCAGCAGCCAGCCGGCCCAGTTCCTGAATCATGGCGGCCATGTCTGGGATACGACGTTCGATGTGAGAGGGACATTCGGGGTGTTCTCGGAAAACGTGGACGCACTGGAGGCGCTGCCGGCGCCAGCGCCCGTGCCCGAGGCGGGCGCCTTGGCCGCCTCGGGTTTGTTGGCGGCGATGGTGGCGATGCGGCTGCTCCGGCACAGGGTTTGGCCCAACTCGGAACGGTCATTCGAACGGCGACCCGAGGCCCGCGAAGACACTACCCCGGCGTGGACCCCGTGAACATTTTCCGAATATCCGCGCCCCTGGCCATAGCGGCCCCCGGTTGGACGACCGGCCAGTCCGCTGCGCAGCGGCGCTGCCCCGGAAGGAAGGAAAGGAGACGGTATGATCACCACGGTTCTCATCATCGGCGGCGTGTTGGCGGTTGGGTTTTCCGCGGCGCTGATACTGGTCCTTGTGAAGTCGGCCAAGATCGCGGAGGACGCGATCACGCTTCGATCGCTCTGTCCCGCGTGCCTTGGGGCGGGGCCTCACTTGCTCAAGGATCCGATGGCTGGTGAAACATTCATGTCGGTCCAGGAGGCATGTCCGGTCTGTGGCGGCATGGGAGTCGTTGGGGTGGAGATCCAGACCGGCCCGGATCAGGGCGCCTGCTGCTGCGGCATCTTCCTGCCAAGGCCCCGAATGCGGCCGCAATTGCCGAGGCATTTTCATGGACGACGCCATCGACATCACGACCAAGCACACTGAGCCAAAAGCGGCGCGGTTTCCGGATCTCAATGCCTGGCCGAAGATTCACCCCCGTCTCAAACGCATGAACTCTCTCCGGATATCCATGGGCATGGCGGCTCTCGGTTGGGCGACTGGTCAGATCATTCTGTCCGCCGCAACGCCTCTCCCGCCGACCGCGGTTACTGGGAAGGAATTCTCCTCGTTTCCCTTTGAGCTGCCCTATCCGCCGCCACCGTTTCCACCTCCGCCACCACTTCCGGCCCAGAGCCGTTTTTGGAACCAGGACGGAAGCTTCTCGTGGGCACCGCTTCTTCCTGATTCCCTCCCGTTGGAGCGACTGGCCTACCACTATCCCGATGCCTTGGCGAACCGGCGGGACCGCGACTTCCACGAGGTCGCCTTCGCGAACAGCGCGTCGCTGCTGTTCTCCGTTGAGAACAATTCCGGGCTCGATCTCCAACGGCCGCGCCCGGAGATCCTGTTCGAGAACCCGGATGGATCGGCCGGCGTCTGGGCCTACGACCTGACGGTGGATTTGAATGGCCTTGAGCTCTGGGGGGCCGAAGGGGAGTCGAGTGTGGATTTTTTCTCCCTGACACACGAAAGGAGGATCTTTCTTCCCTACGAGCCGGGCTCCATTGGGACCCGAGGCGGAGCGGTGGTCTTGGAGCGGGACGAACTGGCCCGCGCGGTCGGGCTCGTGCCCGGTGCGGGGCAAGTCAACGGCGTGCCGCTGGACGACGGGGTAATCGGGTTGTTGACCGAATTCAGCTTGGGACTCGATGCGTTGATGTATTTCCGCAACGGGACCGACGACTCGGTCCTGGACCTGGAATGGGACGATCCGGTGCCGCTCGGGGCCTTTGTGGGCGACGAGATTCTATTTTCGATCCAGCCGATCAGCCACGACGGGCAGGTGATCTTCGATGGCGGTGAAATCTGGACCTACACCCTTGGCAGCGACGAAGCCGCGCGGTTCCTGGACCACGGCGGGCATCGCTGGGACACCCCCTTCGACGTGCGGGGCACGTTCGGCGTCTTTTCGGAGAACGTGGACGCGCTCGCGGCTCTGCCCGCTCCGGCTCCTGTGCCGGAGGCCGGGACGTTGGCGGCGTCCGTTTTTCTCGCCGGCCTGATGGGCCTGGGAGCGCGGTCGCCGCGATCTGCGATCTAGGGCTCGTGGGCGCTCACGCGTGGTCCATCCTCTGGTCGGAGCTTACCAGGGTGGCGCGGCATGCTGATGTTTCTTGGAAATTCGGAGAACGGGCCAACTGAAAAACCACACTCATGAAGACATCCACCACAACCATCTCCCTCTTCGCCGGCACCCTCGTGGGATTGGCCGGAAACACCGCGCTCCGGGGTGCGGCGCCGCTCGCGCCCATCGCGGTTCCGGGAAAGGAATACACCGATCTTGGAAACGTCCTCGATGCAGGCCGCATCCTGCTTTGGGACGGCAGCGGGTCCGTCGCCAACGGGCCGAAATACTGGCCCCAAGTGGACGCAACGGCCCATCGCGCCGACGCGCTCCTGGCTCCGGTCAGGGCCAACCGGGCGTCGCTGCTCTTTTCGGTCGAGGGCGATTCGCCCGGCGCCAGCATCTGGTATGAGAACCCGGACGGAGCCGGCGGCGCCTGGGCCAGCAAGGCCCAGGTGAATGCCCACGGGGTGAATGACCTGAATTCGTTGGAGGTTTGGGGCCCCGAGGGAACATCCAACATCGAGGTGGTCTCGCTCGCGGGAGATCCGGCGGGAACTTCGATGATGACGACAACCGGAGGCCATCTGCTCTACCAACTCGATGTGGCCTACGCCATCGGGCTCTATCCTGGTGCGGGAACGGTCAATGGTGTCGCGCTGGACGACCGGACGATCATCGATCTGATCTACCAGATCGATGTGGACGCGCTGATGTTCTCGTGGGAAGGCGAGTTCGTTCTCACGGAACTGTTCGAGGATCCGCCGCTGTGGCCCGTCGATCTGACGGGAGAGGTATCCTATGAAGGCCTTGCACCCGGTTCCAATCCGCGGCCACCGATCGCCGGATTAGGGGGGGAATCGCTGTTCTCCATCGCACCCATTTTCCTGCCCGGAGGCGACGTGCTGTTCGATGGCGGGGAAATCTGGGTCTATAGCTACTTCGGCCAAGACGTGCCTTTCCTCGACCACGGAGGACATCTCTGGAACACGGAGTTCGGCGTGCGTGGAACCTTTGGAGTGGACAGCGAAAACATCGACGCGCTGGAGGCGGTGCCCCTCACGCCCGTGCCCGAGGCGGGAACCCTGGCGGCGTCGGGCGTGTTGCTGGGACTGGCGGGACGGCATCTGTGGCAACGGCGTCGGAAACAAGCTTGAGGCTTCCTTCTTGCCGGAAACCGGCCCTCCGCGACGGGCGCTCGGCCCTGCGGTCGGGAAAGGGTTCCGCATTGATGTCGCTTTCCCGCCGTTGGCATCCTCGGCCCGATGAATCATCTGTCACGGGCCCGCGAAGTGTTCGATGTCGAGATCGCCGCCCTGCAGGCCGTCCGCGACGGCTTGGACAAGTCCTTTGACCGCGTCGTCGAGCTGCTGCTCGCGATGCTGGCCCGGAGAGGGAAGATCGTCCTCGTCGGCATCGGCAAGTCCGGCAACGTGGCCCAGAAGATCGCCGCCACCTTCAACAGCACCGGCTGCACCGCCTTCGTCCTCAGCAGCGTGGATGCGCTCCACGGCGATGTCGGCATCGTCAGCGACGGCGACGTCGTCCTGGCCATGAGCTACTCGGGCGAGTCCGAGGAGCTGATCAATCTGCTGCCCGCGCTCCGGCAATTCTCCGTGCAGATCGTGGCGTTGACCGGTTCGGCCCGCTCGTCGTTGGCGAAGGACAGCGATCTGGTCCTCAACGTCCGCGTGCCGAAAGAGGCCTGCCCCTTCAACCTTGCGCCCACGTCCAGCACCACCGCGATGCTGGTCATGGGCGACGCGCTGGCGATGGCGCTGCTCGACGCGCGTGGGTTCAAGGAAAAGGACTTCGCCCGTCTGCATCCCAGTGGCGCCATCGGTCGCGCCCTGCTGCTGCGGGTGAAGGACATCATGCGCGCCGGTGTCCGCAACGCCGTGGCCCCCCAGACGCTGACGGTGAAGGAGGCGCTCATGGTCATGACCAAGGCCAAGTCGGGCAGCGT
Source organism: uncultured bacterium (assembly GCA_965650815.1). Classification (GTDB taxonomy): domain Bacteria; phylum Verrucomicrobiota; class Verrucomicrobiia; order Limisphaerales; family CANJSG01; genus CANJSG01. Next base: position 4,002 of record CBFGQE010000064.1, on the reverse strand, counting down.
GAGCGTGGTGGACAAACGCGGAAAACTGAGCGGCGTCTTCACCGACGGCGATTTCCGCCGTCGCATGGCCGAGGACGAATCGGTGCTGGGCACGATGCTGGCCGATGTGATGACGAAGAACCCGGTCCACGTGCGCGAAGACGCCCTCGCGGCCGAGGCGCTGCGGATCTTCAACGAACGCAACATCGACGACCTGATCGTGGTCAACGCCAAGCGCGAGCCCGTGGGGATGATCGACTCGCAGGATCTGCCGAAGCTGAAGCTGACGTGAGCGAATCGCCGAGGATGCGTTCGGCCGTGACCGTCCGCGCTCCATTCCGGCTCAGGGCGTCCGGAGCAAGCGGAAGTGCTGCCCTTCCTGGTCGCCGATGCGGACGCTGCGGACCTGCTGTTGGCCGTTGCCGACGAAGGGCAAGCCGTAGTTCTTCCACACCGTCAGGTCGGTCGAGACCTGGATCTGGTGGTTGACGTTCGCGGGGGCGAAAAACTCCAGCTCCACCGCGCGGAAGATCTTCAGCGTGGTGTCGGACCCATCCACCAGCTTCACGTAGTCCACGAGATCGAGTTCTCCGGCCACGTTGCTGTTCAGATCCATACGAATCCAGAACTGCTGCACGTTCGTGAGCAGGTTGGTCCATGTGCCCGTGTGCACGGTCCATTGGGCCTGGGCCAGCGGCGCGACAGGATCGAGCCGCGACGAAGCGGGAATGTTGCCGAGCGGGAAGGTGAAGGAGGCCGAGTTGGTCGTGGCTCCGCCGTCGTGCGAGCCGGAGAGGAACAGCACCAGCGCGTAAACCGTGGGCGCGTCGTCCGTGACGAGGCCCAGGCCGACGGTGGCGTATTGCCGCCAATCGCCGAGGAAGCGGGCGGGGGCGACGATCCAGTTCCAGTCGTCGTTCAAGTCCTGGACACGGAGGAAGCCGTTGGCCACGGCGGGCGTCTGGTTGGAGGCGGTGATGCCCGAGGCTGGGAGCGGTCCCGCGCTGCGCACGTGGCTGACGACGGTCCAGCCTTCGTTGGTCGAGGAGAAGTCCGATACGACATCGGCGGCCCGTCCCCAGAAGCACCCCAGCCCAACCAGCAATCCCAAGGCGATGGCTTTCATGCCACGACGCTAGTTTCGGCGGTCGAGGACTCAAGCGGTCTTTTGAACGGCGGATCGGGTCCGACCGAGATTGAGCCAAGGAAAGGCGCTGCTTTTTCGATGAAAGAGAGCGTCGAGAAGGGCTCCAACCTTGAGGATGTCCGATGCCGTCGGCCAATCCCCAAGGTAGCCAACCCTTGGGCTGCCGCCGGAATCGAGTTGGGACGCTCCGCCCGTTTCGGAGCGCCGGCTGGCCGGCGGATGTATCGCGGCGTGAAAGTCCGCAGGTGCGGCAAACATCCGGACGGTTGGTCGAATGCCATTCGGCGATGCGGCGGATCGCGCCAACCGCGCCACGGCCGTTTCCGTGTTCAGGTCTCGGCCCGCAGCACCTCCAGCGGCGGGGCGCTGAGGACGCCGCGGCTGCCGAGCCAGCCGATCAGCACGGTGAGCGCGCCGACGCCGACGACCATCGCGAGAATGGGAACCCAGTCGGGGCGGAACGGCGTCTCGAAGACGAAGCGGGCCAGCAGCCCGGCCCCGCCCATCGCCAGCAACATGCCGGTCAACGCCGCGAGCACGCCCAGCGCGGCGTATTCCACCAGCAGGATCAGGCGCACTTGCGGTCGCGTCGCGCCGAGGGTGCGGAGGAGGACGCTTTCCTGGATGCGTTGGAAGCGGCCGGTGAGGATCGCTCCGGCCAGCACGAGCAGACCGGTGGCCACGGTGAAGGCGGCCATGAAGCGGACGACGAACGCGACCTTGTCCAGGATGGCGTCGAGGGTCTGCACGATGAGCGTGGCGTCCACGCTGGAGACGGTCGGATAGGCCTGGCCCAGCGCGCGCTGGAGCGCGCCGGATTGTTCGGGCGAATCGGTGCGCGTGGTCATGATGTGGAAGCCGGGCGCGCCCTGGAGCACCGATGGGGGGAAGACGGCGAAGAAGTTCGGCTGCACCCGGCGCCAGTCCACTTCCCGCAAGGCGGCGACCTTGGTCTCAATCGGGATTCCTTGGACGTCCCACAGGATCACGTCGCCGAGGCCCACGCCCATGTCCTTGGCCACGCCGGTTTCCAGCGACACGGGGAAGGCCGCAGTGCCGGGCTCCTTCTTCGCGGGCCAGGTGCCTGCAACGAGCTTCTCGCTGTCGGTCAGGGTGTCGCGGTAGGTGGAGCGGAATTCCCGGCGGGCGATCCAGCGGGGGATGTTGTTCGAGCGGACGGCGTCGCCGTTCTCCACGTCGATGTCGCGGATGCGGGCCAGACGCATCGTGATGACGGGGGCTTCTTCCAGCAGCGGCAGGTTCTGCTGCTTCAGGAGGGCGGCCACGCCGTCGCGTTCGTCGGGCTGGATGTCGAAGAGCACGGTGTTGGCCGCGCCCTTGCCGCTGTCGCGTCCCAGCTGACCGAGCAGCGAACCCTGCACGAGGATCAGCGTGGTGATGAGGAAGGTGCCCAGACCGATGGACACCATGAGCAGGAGCGTGCGGTTGCCGGGGCGGTAGAGGTTCGCGATGCCCTGTCGCCAGAGATAGGGCAGCCTCGGCGCGATCCAGCGGCGCGTGGTCCACATCAGCACGGACGCCGCCAGCGCCAGCACGGCGAAGGCCGCGACCAACGCCGCCGCGAAGCCGATGGCATGAGAGGTCCGCTGGGTGTGGCGCAGCAGAAAGACGCCGACTCCGGCCAACAGGCCCAGTGCGGCGAGCCACTTGGCGGGATCGAAACCGGTGGCCGGTTGCACGGCGGCGCGGATGGCGGCCAAGGGCGATACGCGGCGCAGGTCCAGCAGCGGCCACAGCGCGAAGAGCACGCAGAGGCCGAACCCGGCGAACATCGATTCCGCCACCGCGCCCCAGGCGATGGCCACGTCGATCTTCATCGGGAGGAAATCGCCCAGCACGCCGGGCAACCCGAGCTGCACGGCCACGCCCAGCAGCGCACCGGCGGTGGCGCCGATCACGCCCAGCGCCATGGCCTGCGCGAGATAGACGGCGTATGTCTTCGCGTTGGTCGCACCGAGGCAGCGCAGCACGGCGGCCACGGGGAGCTTCTGCTTCACGTGGGTGTGGATGGCGCTGGCCACGCCGACGCCGCCGAGCAGCAGCGCGACGAAGCCGACGAGGCTGAGGAAGTGCGTGAGGTTCTCCAATGTCCGTCCGAGCCGCTCCTGGCGGCGCTCCACGGTGTCGGCGGAAAGCTGGAGCCGCTCGAACTCCGGACGGAGTTTTCGGGCCAGCGCGGGGACGTCGGTGCTGTCCGGTAGGCGGAAGAATTCCTTGTAGCGGGCCAAGCTGCCGTCGCGGATCAAGCCGGCCTTCTCGACTTCGGCCAGGCTGATGAACACGCGAGGAGCGATGGTCGCGAAGACGACCGTTTCCCCGGGCACTTTCTGGAGCGCGCCCACGATCTTCGTCTCCAGATCGCCGATGCGGACGGTGTCGCCGACCTTCGCGCCGAACTGGAGCAGCAGGCTTTCCTCCACCAGCGCGCCGCCCGTGCGGAAGGTCTTCTGCGCATCGGTCGGCGTGGTCTCCAGCTCGCCGTAGAAGGGGAAGTTGCCGGTGATGGCGCGAACCTGGACGAGCCGTCCGCCCCGGTTGGCGGAGAAATGGACCATCGAGGAGAAGGCCGTTTCCCGGGCGCGTTCGCCGCCGATGGACTGGAACAGCGTCTCTTCTTCCGTGCCGAAGGGCTGGCGGGAATTCAGCACCAGATCCGCACCGACGAGACTGCGCGCCTGGAGCGCGATGGCTTGCTCCAGGTTCTTGCCGAAGGACGCGATCGCGACGAGCGCGGCGATGCCGAGCACGATGGCGGACGAAAAGACGAGCAGGCGGCGACGGCTGTGGCGGCTGTCGCGCCAGGCCATGCGCCACGTCCACGGCTGGAAGAGATGCTGGAGGACTTGGAGGATCAT
>CBFGQE010000063.1:0-10791 GCA_965650815.1 uncultured bacterium | reverse complement strand
GCCGCCCGCGGCCGCGGATCTGTCGGCAACCGAAAACGCGCCCGATGACCTTCGCTTCTCCAGGCGCCCATTCCATCGTCCTCGCCGGGGAAACGCTCCGGCTGCTGCCCGAACGCGCGGTGCATTGGCCGCGAGAAGACACGCTGTTCCTCGCCGATCCGCATTTCGGCAAGGCCGCTTCCTTCCGCGCCCTCGGCGTCGCCGCGCCGGACAACACCGACGCCGACCTTGCGCGGCTGACGGGGCTGCTCGAACGGACCCGTCCGCGCCGCCTCGTCGTTCTGGGCGATTTCTTCCACGCCCGGAGCGCCCAGTCGCCCTCCATTCTGGCCGCATTGCAGGAGTGGCGACGCCTCCACGCGGCGCTGGAGATCGGCCTCGTGCTCGGCAACCACGACCGTCACGCCGGTGCCCCGCCGGCCGCGCTGGACATCCGCTGCGCTTCGCCGCCGCTGGAGATCGGACCGTTCCTTGGCTGTCACGAACCGTTGGACCCGCCGCCGCAGCGCCCGACGCTCTGCGGCCATCTCCATCCGGGCGTGCGTTTGCGGGAGCGCAACGGCGCCGGGCTGCGCCTGCCGTGCTTCGTCCTGGAAGGAGCCCAACTGGTGCTGCCCGCCTTTGGCGGCTTCACCGGCCTGGCCCTGCAAACCGCCGGTCCCGGCCGTTCGCTCTTCGCCGTGACCGATCAGGCGGTGGTTCCTCTGTCCGGCAAGAAGTCCCACTCCGGCTAAATCTTTGGGTCCGCTCGCGGATTTTCCGACCGACACGACGAACCGCCACGAGGTCCGGTCCAGCGTCGCTCGCGAGCAGTGCCCCGATTGATCCGTTGATTTCGCCGACGCTTCCCGTCTTCATCCCGTAAAAGCCACGCCATGCGCGCCCACATCCTCCTCACCCTGGCCACCCTCGTCCTGATCGGCTGCTCCAAGAAACCAGAAACCCTCGTCGAAAGCGGCTACGACGTCGCGGCCATGGAGGCGGCCATGACCAAGGCTCGATCCGAAACCGACCAATTCGTTGCCGATCTCCAGTCCGGCAAAGACGGTGCTTATTCGGTCAAGGTCCCGATCACCGACAGCCACGGCACCGAGCATTTTTGGATCACCGACGTATCTTTCCGCGACGGGAGTTTCGAAGGGAAGATCGGCAATGAGCCGGGCATCGTGAAGAACGTGTCCTTCGGGAAGCCGTGGAAGGTCGCCAAGGACGAGATCTCCGACTGGATGATCGTGCGCGAGAACCGCATCCACGGCGGCTACACCATCGACCCGTTGCTCCACACGATGCCGAAGGAGGAGGCCGACAAGCTGCGGACCCAGCTGGTCCGCTAGGCGGAGTGCACTTTGGATGAGCCGAATTCATCCGCTTTCTGAACATTTCGCGGCCTTCCTCATGGGGAGAAGGGTTGAATTCCCCCGGACCCTTTCCCATCCTCCGCGCCGCAAATGGAAAATCTGCAACAGTTCGACGAACTGCTCACCTGCCGCCTCGACACGCACCGCAAGGCGGTCGAGCCCTGCACCGTCGTCATTTTCGGCGCCAGCGGCGACCTGACCGCCCGCAAGCTCATTCCCGCCCTCTACCACCTCTACATCGAGGGACAGATGCCCTCGCCCTTCCGCGTGATCGGCTTCGCCCGCCGCGAGAAAACGGACGAGAGCTTCCGCGAGGAGATGGTCACGGCGCTCCGCCAGTTTTCCCGGACCAAGCCAGTCAACGAAACCAAGTGGGCCGAGTTCGCCAAGAACCTGTCCTACTGCCAGGGCGAGTTCACCGATCCGCTCGCCTACCAGAAGCTGGAATCCCAGCTCAACGCCTTCGGCGACGCCCGCCTGCGGAACAACCTGCTCTTCTACCTCTCCATTTCTCCGACCCAGTTCGCCGAGGTGGCCGAACACCTGTCCAATTCCGGCCTCCTGAAGAAGGAGAGCGAGAACGGCTGGCAACGGCTCGTCGTGGAGAAGCCCTTCGGCACGGACCTGCCCTCCGCGCAGAACCTCAGCCAGGAGCTGACCAAGTTCGCCCACGAGAAGCAGCTCTTCCGCATCGACCACTATCTCGGCAAGGAGACGGTGCAGAACATCCTGATGTTCCGCTTCTCCAACGCCATCTTCGAGCGCCTCTGGAACCGCGACGCGATCGACAACATCCAGATCACGGTCAGCGAGAAGCACCCGGTCGGTTCGCGCGGCGGCTACTATGAACACGCCGGCGCCATCCGCGACATGGTGCAGAACCATCTGCTCCAGGTGCTCGCGCTCGTCGGCATGGAACCGCCCGTGTCCCTGGAGGCCGAAGCGGTCCGTGACGAGAAGGTCAAGCTGCTGAAGTCCATCCGCATCCTGCATCCGAGCGAAGTGGCGAGGAACGTCGTCCGCGGCCAATACACCGCCGGCACCGTCGATGGCCAGGCGCGCCCCGCCTATCGCAACGAACCCAAGGTCGCGCCCGATTCGAGCGTCGAGACCTACGTGGCCGCCCGCTTCTTCATCGACAACTGGCGCTGGTCCGGCGTGCCGTTCTATCTCCGCACCGGCAAGAACCTGCCCGTGAGCGCGAGCGAGGTGCGCATCCAGTTCAAGGCCGCGCCCCACGTCCTCTTCGCGGCCCAGTGCGGCAATTCGCTCGACCACAATTCGCTCACCCTTCGCCTACAGCCGAACGAGGGCATCTTCATGCACATCAACGGCAAGGTGCCCGGCTCCAGCATGGAGATCCGCCCGGTGCGGATGCACTTCGACTACGACAGCGAGTTCGGCGCCTACACGCCCGAGGCCTACGAGCGCCTCCTGCTCGAGGCGATCGCCGGCGACGCCACGCTCTTCATCCGCCGCGACGAGGTGGAGGCGGCCTGGTCGATCATCGACCCGATCCGCGAGGCCTGGTCCCAGACGCCGCTCACGGAGAAGGAATTCTACGCCGCCGGCGAATGGGGTCCGGCCGCGTCCGAGGATCTCCTCGGCCAACGCGGCCACAAGTGGCGCAAACCGCATCCGGCCAAGGCCGCGAGCGGACATTAAAAGACTTCGGCAACGTGGGGCAGGCTTGCAGCCTGCCTCTCCGATTTTCCTACCGTGACGACCTATTCTCTTCGCCGCTTCTCCGCCGACACCGACCTCGCCAAGGCCGCCGCGACCGAGTGGATCGCCGCGATCCGTGCCCGCGTGGCCGCTGGCCGCCGCTTCTCGGTCGCGCTCTCCGGCGGACGTTTCCCGCAGACTCTCTTCCGCGAGGCCGTCGCCCAGTCGCAGGGCCAGAACGTGCCGTGGCACGCGGTGGACTTCTTCTGGGCCGACGAACGTTGCGTGGCGCCCGACAGCGCGGACAGCAACTTCAAGGCGGCGAACGAACTTCTCCTCCAGCCGCTCGCCATACCGGCGCACAACATCTTCCGCCTGCGCGGAGAACTGCCCCAGGCCGAAGCCGTCGCTCTGGCCAACAGCCAGGTCCGAGAGAACGTGCCCGCCGGGGCGGCGGGTTTGCCGGAACTCGACCTCGTCCTCCTCGGCATGGGCGAAGACGGCCACACCGCGTCGCTCTTCCCGAACGCCACCGCCGAGGTGGTGAACTGCTCGGAACCGTTCCTCGCCATCGCCGGTTCGCCCAAGCCGCCGCCGGAACGCCTCACGATGTCCTACGCGCTGCTCATCGCCGCCAAGGATGCATGGGTGCTGATCGCCGGCGCGGGCAAGGAAGCCGCTTTGACCGACGTGCTCTCCGACAATCCCACGCTCCCGCTGGGCCGCCTGCTGCAACGGCGCGCCAAGAGCAGCGTTTGGCTGGTGTGAAGCGAACGGAGCGCGGACGGTCACGTCCGCGAGTCCATCAGGCATCAGCCTTCGCACCCTTGCTCCTCCGCCCGCTTCTCGTCACTTTCCCGCCATGATCCGCGTCGTCGCCACCCTCGAACTCCACCCCGGCCAGCGCCCGGCCTTCCTCCAGGCGTTCCTTGAACTCTCGCCCTTGGTCCGCGCCGAGAACGGCTGCCTCGAATACTGCGCCTGCACCGAGATCCCGTCCGCCTTGCCGCCCGCCATCCGGCCCCGCGAAGACGTCTTGATCGTGATCGAAACCTGGCGCGACGAAGCCAGCCTCGACGCCCATCTCAAGGCCCCGCACATGGACGCCTTCTTCGCCGCCCACGGCGCGAAGCTGAAGAACGTGTCTCTCCAGGTTCTCCGTCCTTCCTGACGCAGCGTCTTTCTCGTTCTCTTCCTCTTTCTCCTCCTCGGGCAAAGTCCAGGCGCGGGAACGCTCTTGCTCCGCCGGAAATCGCCTCCCTACATTCCGCGCCGTGTCAACCGGTGTCATCGTCATCTGCCTCCTGGCCTATCTGTTGGGCTCCATTCCGACGGGCTTCCTCGTCGCCAAGGCCAAGGGCATCGACATCCGCAAGGTCGGTTCCGGAAACATCGGGGCGACCAACGCCTTCCGTATCCTGGGAAAGCCGGCCGGGGCCTTCGTCCTGCTCTTCGACGCATTGAAGGGATTCTGTTCCGTGGCGGTGCTGGTGCCGCTTTTGACGCATGGCCCGGAGGGACCTCCCGAAAACATCCAGCTCCTCGCCGGCATCTTCACCGTCATCGGCCACAACTACACCTGCTGGTTGAAGTTCAAGGGCGGCAAGGGCATCGCCACCTCCGCCGGCGTGCTGCTCGCGTGGATGCCCGCCGTGCTCGGCATCATCTTCGCCGTCTGGCTGGTCGTCTTCCTGGCCAGCCGCTACGTCTCGCTCGCCTCCATCGCCGCCGCTGCCGCGCTGCCCATCGCGGCCAAGCTGCTCGGCTACCAGGGCGGCAAGTTCGCCGTCGCCCTCGTCCTCGGCGCGCTCGCCATCTACAAGCACAAGGCCAACATCCAGCGCCTGCTCAACGGCACCGAGAGCCGGTTCACCAAGAAGAAGGAATCCGCGTGAAGACCACCGTGCTCGGAGCCGGGGCCTGGGGCACCGCCCTCGCCCGCCACCTCTCCAACAACGGCCACGCCGTCACTCTCTGGGCCCACCGCTCCGAGTCCCTGGCCCAGCTCGCCGAAACCCGCCGCCACCGTTCCCTGCCCGGCGTCGAACTCCCGGCCAAGCTGCACTTCGAGTCCGATCTTGCCCGGGCCGTCGAAGGCGCCGAGGCGCTGGTCCTCTCCGTTCCGTCGAAAACCTTCCGCGAGAATTGCCGCGCCCTTTCCGGCTACGCGGGCATCGCCATCAGCACCAGCAAGGGCATCGAGTTCGACACCGGCCTGACCATGTGCGGCATCATCGCGGAAACGATGCCCCAGGCTTCGCCCGCCGCGTTGTCCGGGCCCACCCTCGCGCTGGAAATGGCCCGGGGCGTGCCCGCCGCCTGCGTCGCCGCGTCCAAGGACGAAGCGGTCGCCCGCCGCGTCCAGCAGATGTTCCACTCGCCCGCCTTCCGCGTTTACACCAGCACCGACCTGCTGGGCGTGGAGCTCGGCGGCGCGTTGAAGAATCCCCTCGCCATCGCGGCCGGCGTCTGCGACGGCCTCGGCTTCGGCGACAACGCCAAGGCCGCCCTCATCACCCGCGCGCTCGCGGAGATGCGCCGCCTCGGCGTGGCCTGCGGCGCGCAGTCGGAGACCTTCGCCGGCCTCAGCGGCCTAGGCGACCTGACCGTGACCTGTTTCTCCAAGCTGAGCCGCAATCGCGGTTTCGGCGAAAAGCTCGGCCAAGGCATCAAGCTCGACGAACTGCTCGCCTCCAGCGACGCCGTGGTCGAGGGCTACCCCACCGTCCGCGCCGCGCACCAGCTCGCGCAGAAGCTCGGCGTCGAGACTCCGATCATCGCCCAGATCCACGCCGTGCTCTACGAGGGCAAGAACCCCCGCTTCGCCGTGCTGGACCTCCTCACCCGCGAAAGCAAAGCCGAAGACTGACCCCATGCCCGACTCCATCACCATCCGCGTCCCCGGCACCTCCGCGAATCTCGGCCCCGGCTTCGACGCCCTCGGCCTCGCCGTCCGGCTCTACAACTTCGTCGAGGTCCAACCGGCCGCGAAGCGCGGCGTCGAGATCACCTCGCCCATCGCCGACGAATCCCGCGCCGGTGCGACCGCCATGCTGGCCGAATCCGCCGCGCTCTTCTTCAAGCGCGCGAAGAAGAAATCCTTCGGCTTCCGCATTTCCCTCGCCGGCGACGTGCCCATCGCCCGCGGCCTCGGCTCCAGCGTCACCGCACGGCTCGGCGTCGTCGCCGCGCTCAACGAACTGACCGGCGCGAAGCTCGACCGCCCCGCCTTGCTCGACCTCGTGACCGCACTCGAAGGCCATCCCGACAACGCCGCGCCCGCGATCTTCGGCGGCTTCACCGCGGCGGGCATCGTCGGCAAATCCGTGCGCGTGGTGCGTTGCCCCGTTTCGCCCAAGGTGAAGTTTGTCACCTTGATCCCGCGCTTCGAGCTGAGCACCGAGAAGGCCCGCAAGCTCGTGCCCCAGTCCTTCTCCAAGGCCGACACCGTCCACAACCTGAACCGCGCCGCGCTGATCTCCGCCGCCTTTGCCCTGGGCGACTACGAGGCGCTGCGCGGCACTTTCGACGACCGCGTCCACCAGCCCTACCGCGAACAGCTCATCCCCCAGCTCTCCGCCGTCATCCGCGCGGGCGAAAAGGCCGGGGCCATCGGCGGCTGGCTCAGCGGCTCCGGCTCCACGATCATGTGCCTCACGCTCGACCACGCCGAGGCCGTGGCCCAGGCGATGCAACGCCAGTTGAAGGATTCCGACGTCTTCATCCTCCAGGCCGACCGCGACGGCGTGAAGGTTCTCGGATCGTAGGAGCGGCTCAGCCCTTGCCTGCCGGCGAAAACTACTGGGCCGACCGCAGCGGTTCGCCGAAGTCGCCGTCGTAGTGGACCGAGCACTGGACGCACTGGGCCAGCAGCACCTCGGTCTCCGCGCTCCAGGCGTGCGGCGTCTGACACGCGGGGCATTTAACCGCGTAGCCGCCCGCCGTTCGCCGGTGCTCGGCGTGGAGCCGTTCGGCGGGCGACGGCAGATCGTCCTCTTCCAGCCGCGAAATCATCTCCGGCGTGACGCGCGTCACCGTGGCCAGGCGCGAAGCCTGGTGGTTGATCACCGTCTCGAAGCAGTTCCGCACCAGCCGCGCGTTCCCGAAGTTTTCGTCGCGGCCCGCGTGCAGCCAATGGAAGTGGTGGATGACGCGTTCCTTCAGCCCGGGCGACAGCACCAGACCGTGCTTGCGGCACATCCGGCCGAAGATCCGGCACAGGTCCACCGGCTCGTAGTCGGGGAACACGATGAAGCGGGTGAAGCGCGAGTGCAGACCGGGGTTCGAGTGGATGAAGCGCTCCATCAGCTCCGGATAGCCGGCCACGATCACGATCAACCGGTCGCGGTTGTCCTCCATCCGCTTCAGCAGGGTCTCGATGGCTTCGGAACCGAAATCCTCGTGGTCCTTCACCAGGCTGTAGGCCTCGTCGATGAAGAGGATGCCGTCGAGCGCCGAGTCGATCACCGCGTTGGTCTTGGGCGCGGTCTGGCCGACGTATTCCGCCACCAGGCTGGAGCGGTCGCACTCGATCAAGTGGCCTTTCCGCAGCAGCCCGAGCGCGTGGTAGATGCGGCCCATGAGCCTGGCCACGGTGGTCTTGCCCGTGCCCGGATTGCCGCTGAAGACGGTGTGGTAGCTGGTGGGAATCGCGGGCAATCCCTGCCGGGCGCGCAACTGCTGGAGCCGCGCGAAGTTCGTCAGCTGTTTGACCTTCTCCTTCACCTCGGCCAGGCCCACCAGCTCGTCCAGCTCGGCGATCAGCGCCGCCAAGTCGTTCGCCGCCCGTCCGTCCCTCGCGGACTGTTTGCGCGCGGTGCCCGACAGCGCGCGGATCTGCTGGAGCGCGTATTGCGTCACGCGGTCTTCCTTCGACGACACCGCGCCGTCGAGCCCGGCGAACGACTCGCAGATCTGCGTGGCGATGCCCTCGAAGAACTCCACGGCCAGCGACGGCAACTGCAGCTTCGTCGCCAACCGGATCAGCTCCGCGAACTGCCGGTCCATGCCCTCGCGCACCGCCGGTTCCACGGCTTCATGGAGCTTGGCGACGCGTTCGCGCGACTGGTCGATGAAGCGCGTGACCCCGTCCTCCACCCGCAGTCCCCGGGGCGGCACATAGTCGCGGTTCAGCACCTTGAAGCGTTCGCGGTGTTCCCGGCGGAAGAGCCCGATGAAGCCACCGGCCATCTCCGCCGGAGTGCCATTGGTCAGACACGCGACCCAGAACTGGGCCGAGGCGTTCTGGAGCAAGGAGAGCTCGGTTTTCGGAAAATACGTGCCCCACGCCGCGCCGACGAAGCGTTGGAACGTTTCGCTGAAAGCCTGGAGCAGATCGACCGTGGCGTTGGCCGTGCGCTCGAACGAAAGGTCGGGCGGCGTGAGCACTTCGAGGTATTCGGAGAAGAGCCGCGCGGCGAAGAGCGTCCGGGCGAGGTGCCGCACGCAGCCTTCGTCGCCCTCGATGGCGGTGGCCACTTCGCCCAGCTTCGGCTCCAGCTCGCGCCAAGCGGCGAGAAACGCGTCGTCCGAGCCCTGCACCCGGCGTGCCTGGCGAGCGTCGATCACGCCGCATTCCTGGAAGTAGGCGCAGATCTCGGCGCGACTATGGGTGTCGAACGCGTGCATCGCTGTCTCGTCCAGCGCGAGCAGCCGACGGTCGGCCGGAGCGCCCATGATGGACGCGAGAACGCGGCTGGGAACGAGCGGATGGTTGTTGGCGGGAACACTCACGATTTGGCGCGACTCCGCATAAGGGCTCCGCCCGGGCGTGGCAAGCTCGCGCCCACGGCTGCGCTAATATTTGGGTCTGATGTTCCGAGAGGTTGTCCATGCGTGGAGGAGTTGGGAAGGTGGGGTTGTGAAATCGACACCGCACCAAATCCAGCCGCCATATGAACATGAGGTGACTTCGCGGAAGTGAGCCAATAGAGGTGAGAGTCAGGGCCGAAGAGAAAGGCACAGACGATGAAAGGGAAGAGACACGCGACGGAGGAGAATATCCAGCTACTGCGGGAGGTGGACGGAGGACAGAGCGTCCGGGGAGTCTGCCAGGAGAGGAACATCTCTGAGGCGACATCTCACCGGTGGCGGAAGCAGTTCGGGCGTAAGCGTCACCCGTGGCGCCGCTGTTCGAGCGGTTGAGCAGATGTCATAGGCAAAGGTCTATGGCATCGATGAAGCTGTTGAAGATGGATGCGGTTGGGCGGGTGAGGACACCGCGAGCCAAGCGCGGGGAGATCTTGGACGAGTTCGAAGGGAGCGGGGGTGAGCGGGGCGGAGTTCGCGGAGCTGGCGGGGATCAAGCATCCGACGCTGGCGAGCCGGATTCAGAGGAGACGGCCAAGAGTCCGCTCCCGTTGGAGGTGGAACTGCCGGGCCGGGCGCGGCTGCGGATCACCGATGCGGTCCAGGTGCCGTCGGCGGTGCAACTGGTCCGGGGTCTGGCGTCATGCTGAGCTTCGCCGGTTCGTTGAAGGTGTTTGTGGCGGTGGAGCCGTGCGACATGCGCAAGGGCTTCAACGACCATGACGCGGCTCCCGTCACCGCTCCGCTGCCTGCGCGGTTGCAGGACCGGAGCCTCCCGTCATCCGGCCTGCTGGCCCACGTGTTGGTCTCCAAGAATTGCGACCACCTCCCGCTCTATCGGCAGGAAAAGATCTTTGCCCGCCGCCACGGCGTGAACCTGCCCCGCCAGACGCTCGCCCGCTGGGTGGAACTCGCGGCCGACCGGCTCCAGCCGGTGTATCGGCAGATCAAGTCCGGCGTGATGTCCGGCGGCTACGTGCAGGTGGACGAAACACCCATCGATTATCTCGATCCTGGGCTCGGAAAGAGGGGTCAAGGCTATCTCTTCTGGACCTGCGCCTCAGCGCAAGGTGACGTCGTCTTCCACTGGGAAAAACCAGCCGCGCCGCCGCATGTCTCGGCAATGTGTTGCCCGTGGACTGCACCGGTATTGTGCAGTGCGACGGCTACGCCGCCTATCCGTCCTTCGCGAAGCAACACCCGCAACCCATCGTGCTCGCCGGCTGTTGGGCGCATGTGCAGCGGAAGTTTCACGAAGCCCGCGAGCGGGCGCCCCGCTTGAGCGGCTGGTTCCTCCGCCAAACCCACCACATCTACCAGGGCGAAGTCGCCCTGCGGGAAACGAAGTCCGGCCCCTAACTCCGCGCCAGCGCCAGCCGCTGGATCGTCCAACGCCTTCACCGCGCCCTGCTGCGGCACAGAGCCCGGCGCCTGCCCAAGAGCCTCCTTGGACAGGCCATCGGCCACGCCCTCGCCCAATGGCCCACGCTGCAAGTGTATCTGGCCGATGGCCGCGTGGAGATCGACAACAACCGCGTCGAAAACGCCATCCACCCCACCGCCGTCGGCAAGCGCAACTGGCTCTTCATGGGCGAAGCCGGGGCCTGGCAACGGGGAGCCAGCCTCTTCACGATCATCGAAAGCTGCCGCCGCAGAAGGCTCGATCCCTACGCCCACCTCAAGGACATCCTCACACGCCTCCCGGCGATGATGAACCGCCAACTCCCGGAAGTCCCCCCCTACTGGGCCAAAGCCCCCAGCCTCTCCAAAAAATCGCTGCGTAAATTGCATAGCCTACGCCTGCTCAATCCATGCATTCAACCGGTGCTCCGCGTGTCGCTCACCTTGAAGGCGACCTGGTGGTTCACGGGAAGGTGCTTCCCGTGGCTCCGGAGGTCTTTGTAGCCGCCGAAATCTTCGGTGCATTAGACCGATCCCTTGGCCGATTGGTCCCGGATCT
>CBFGQE010000062.1:0-10925 GCA_965650815.1 uncultured bacterium | reverse complement strand
GCTGCCGAGCCCCCGCCCGTGGAGACCGGGATGGAGGTAGAGCTTGTGGAGCTTGTAGAGTCCCGGTTCCCGGCAGGGGCCGAACGCGGCGAAACCGACCCTACGGCCCTCGATCCACATCTGCTCGTAACGAATACCGCCTTCCACGACCTCCCGCCGAAGGGTCTCCGGCGCATACATGCGGGCCAGCATGTAGTCGATCTGGGCGGTGCTGATGATGCCGGGGTAGTGCGCCCGCCAGACGACTTCCGCCAATGTGGCGATGGCGGCCAAGTCGGCCGGACGCGCCGTGTCGATGGTCACGCCCGGCGGCAGAGAGGCGCTCACTTCTTGGCCAGCGCGGCTTCGACGGCCTTGGCCATCTCGTCGGACTCGGGCGTGACCTTGGATTCGAAGCGCTGGACGACCTGGCCGTCGCGGCCGACGAGGAACTTGTTGAAGTTCCACTTGATGTCGCCGGGGAACTTGGCCTTCTCCCCCGCCAGCGCGGTGTAGAGCGGATGGCGGCCCGGCCCATTGACCTCCAGCTTGTCGAAGAGCGGGAAGGTCACGTTGAACTTGGAGGTGCAGAACTCCTTGATGTCCTCATTGGTGCCGGGCTCTTGGCCGCCGAATTGGTTGCAGGGGAAGCCAAGCACGACGAGCCCTTGGCCCTTGTATTTCTGGTAGAGCGCTTCGAGGCCGTCGTATTGCTTCGTGTAGCCGCACTTGGAGGCGACATTGACGATGAGGAGCACCTTGCCTTCGTAGGCCTTGAGCGTGGTGTCCTTGCCGTCGATGTCCTTCAGCGGGATTTCGGCGAGGGAAGCGGCGGAGGCGTTCAGGCTCATGGCGACAAGGGCGGTGGAAAGAAGGGCGGAGGCAAGCGGGAGTTTCATGAGAGCGGAGAGTTGGTCGGGCGGGGTGAATTGTCAAACGGGCGGGGCTTCGGCCCGGAATCGGACCGATCGGTTGGGCCGGAAATTCATCGGCACTGCGCCAGCACTTGGAACGAGCGGCCCAGATGCTCCGGATGGGTCAGGGTCTTGAACTGGGCGACCTGCGAGGTGTTCCAGCCGGTCCACTTCGGATCGTTCCAGACCGGACAGGCGATGCCGGTGAGAAACTTCGCCTGGCTGGTCCATTCCACGGTGCGCAACCCGGCGGCCAACCCGGCGGCTTCGCAGGCGGTGAAGTTCACATGGGCGGTCAGATCCTGTTCGCCCGGATCGGCCAGCAGATCGGTCTGGAGCCGATGCTGGGCGTAGGCGCGCAGCGTGCCATCGGTCCGGCGTGGGCTGAAAAACTCCTCGCCGCGCAACCCGTAGTCGAAAGCCACGAGCCAACCGGCTTTCAAGCTCGCCGAAGCTGCGCTCCACCAGCGACGGGCTTCGCGGTGGACCTCGGTGCAGAAGCCGTCGGGCAGAACCTCGGCCAGTTCGGGAGCGAGTTGCAGGTGGGGATCGGACAGCACGGCTGAATCGCCCTTCCCTTCCAAACGAACCCACCCGAAGCCTCCGCCCCGTTCCTCGACGCCCCACTCGAACCAGCGCCGCGCCGCGTGGTCCCAGCCGACGCGATGGACCGGCAGCGCGTCCAGCAGCTCGTTGCTGTAGAGGATGCCGTGGATCGGGCCGAGTTCCTCCAAGGATTCCACCCAACGGACCGGCGGACGGGCGATCTCAGCCAAGGTGGTCCGCTGCCATTCGCGGCGACGGGCGGAAGGCTCGACCAGAACCAGCTCCACCGCGCGTCCTCCGGGCAAAGCGTCCCAGGCGCGGAGAAGGTCCGCTGCCAAACGACCATCATTGGCTCCCACTTCGACCAGTTGGAGGACGGGAGCCGTTTGGGCGGACACTTCTGTCTCCAGAGCGGACAGCCATTCTCGGAACCGCAGGGCAAGGAGCTCCCCGAAGAGCGGACCGACGGACACGCTGGTGTAAAAGTCGCCGCCCCGGCCGACGCGGCCCGATTTTTCGTAATAACCAGTGCCCGGGGCATAAAGCGCCAATCCCATGAAGTCGAAAAAAGAGATGGGTCCGCGGGTGCGGATGGCGTTCCGGATCAGTTCGGCGGCATGGCTCACTGGCTTGGGTCGTGCTGGTTTGCGCCGATAAGAACGGAACCGAAACCAGTAAGCTATGGCCAAAATCGACGCGTTTTTCCACCTGATGTATGAGCAGAAGGCCTCCGACCTTCATCTCTCGTCGGGCAACCCGCCCATTCTCCGCATCAACGGCGAGCTGAACCGCGTGGACTACCCGCCGCTGGAGAACGACGAGCTGAAGGCGATGCTCTACGAGATCGCGCCCGAGTATAAGATCAAGGTCTTCGAGGAAACGGGCGACGTGGACTTCGGCTACGAGATCCCGAACGTGTCCCGCTTCCGCGCCAACTTCTTCAACCAGAAATACGGCGTCGCGGCCGTGTTCCGGCAGATCCCGTCAAAGGTGCTTTCGTTCGAGGATTTCGAGAAGTTCGACGCCCCCCTGCCCCCGGTGCTGAAGAAGTTCGCCATGCTGCACAAGGGCCTGGTCGTCGTCACCGGCCCCACGGGATCGGGCAAATCGACCACGCTGGCCGCGATGGTGGACTACGCGAACAAGAACCGGCGCGACCACATCATCACGGTGGAGGACCCGATCGAGTTCGTGCACGAGAGCAAGAACGCCCTCGTGAACCACCGCGAAGTCGGCATCCACACCAAGTCCTTCGCCGCCGCGCTCAAGGGCGCGTTGCGCGAAGACCCGGACATCGTGCTCGTCGGCGAGTTGCGTGACTTGGAAACCATCGAGTTGGCGCTCACTGCGGCCAGCACCGGTCACTTGGTCTTCGGCACGCTGCACACCCAGAGCGCGGCCAAGACGGTGGACCGTATCATCGACGTCTTCCCCGGCGACCAGCAGAACAAGATCCGCGCGACGCTCTCGGAATCGCTGAAGGGCGTGGTGGCGCAGAACCTTTTCAAGCGCATCGACAAGAAGGGCCGCGTGGCCGCGCTGGAGGTCCTCGTCTTCACCAACGCCGTGGCCAACCTCGTCCGCGAGGGCAAGACCCACCAGATCCCCGGCATGATCCAGATCGGCAAGAAGCTCGGCAACATGCCGCTGGACGACGCCATCATGGAGCACCTCCGCATGAAGCGCATCTCGCCGGAGGAGGCCTACGACAAGTGCCTCGACAAAAAGAAATTCAGGCCTTTCCTCGCGCACCCGCCCGAGGATGACGACGGCATCTAGTCCTCCGTTCCGAAGCCACAACCGATCCCCCACTTCCCATGCGCAAGCCGGAACTCGACTACATCCTCACCACGATGCTGGACTACACGCCCATGCTGGACGGCGCCACGGTGCTGGACACCCGCAAGGACGTGTCGGACCTCAACTTCACCGTCGATAAGCCGCTCCAGGTGGAATACTCCGGCGAACTCGTCCCCGTGCAGTGCAACCCGCCGATCGAGCGCCTCACGCCGTATCAGACGGAGATGATCGCGCTGAACCTGATCAACGGCAGCCCGCGCCTGACCGAGGATCTCGTCAACACCGGTTCGTGCGACGCCTCGTATTCGCTGGAGGACCAGGCGCGCTTCCGCGTGAACGTCTTCTCCCAGCGCGGCAACTACTCGGTCGTTCTCCGCAAGCTGAACACCGTCATCCCGAGCATCAAGGACCTGAACCTGCCGCCCACCTTCGCCAACATGGCCAAGGAAAAGACCGGCCTGATCCTTGTCACCGGCGCGACCGGCTCCGGAAAATCGACCACGCTGGCCGCGCTGCTGAACCAGATCAACGAGACCAAATCCATCCACATCATCACGCTGGAGGACCCGGTCGAGTTCGTGCATCCGCAGAAGAAGGCGACCTTCAACCAGCGGGAGATGGGCAACGACTTCAACACCTTCGCCACCGGCCTGCGCGCCGCGCTGCGCCAGGCGCCGAAGGTCATCCTCGTCGGCGAAATGCGCGACCGGGAAACCGTCGAGATCGGCTTGAGCGCCGCCGAGACCGGCCACTTGGTCTTGAGCACGCTCCACACGATCGACGCCGGCCAGACCATCAACCGCATCCTCGGCATGTTCGAGACCGACGAACAGCCGCAGATCCGCCTGCGCCTCGCGGACACGCTGCGCTGGATCGTCAGCCAACGTCTCGCCCCGAAGATCGGCGGCGGCCGCCATGCGCTTTTGGAGATCATGGGTGCGAACCTCCGCACCAAGGAATCCATCCAGCAGGGCGAAGCCGAGGGGAAGACCTTCTACGACATCATCGAAGCCAGCGCGACCTACGGTTGGCAGACCTTCGACCAGGCGTGCCTGAAGGCCTTCGAGGACGGATTGATCACCGAGGAGGTGGCCAACCTCTATTGCAGCAAGAAGGGCATCCTCAGCCGGGGCATCGACAACATCAAAAAGACCCGGGGCGAATACATGCCCGGCCAGTCCGAGCTGAGGATGCGCCCGCTGGCCGACGCGAACGGCAAACCCTCCGGCCCCGGTGCTCCGCCCCCGATCCCCGGCGGCCTCAAACTCAAATAAGCCATGTCCCAGCCCTTTGAATTCCTCTCCGCCTCGGACAAGCCCGCGCTGATCGCGGTGAACACGCCCGAATGGCGCGACCTGACCATCGCCGCGCTGTCCGAGCTCGGCTACAAGATCCATGTGGCCGAGGGTTTCGGCGACTTCGCCTCGCGTTTCAACGCCACGCCCTACCAGGTGGTGGTGGTGGACGAGACGTTCGAAGGCTTCCCGCCGCACGAGAACCCGACCGTGCAGTTCATCCAGCGGCTCTCCATGCCGAACCGCCGCCACGCGGTGTTCTTCCTGATCGGCGACATCTTCGCCACGCTCAGCGGCATCCAGGCCTTCCAGCAGAGCGTCCACGCGGTGGTGAACTACTCCGAGATGCCGCTCATCGGCCAAGTGGTGGAAAAGGTGGTGGCGGAAAACGACAACCTCTACGCGGTCTATCGCGAGATGCAGAAGCGCGTGGTGAAGTCCTGATCTTCCCGGCAAAAACAACGGCGGCGAACCTCCCGGTTCGCCGCCGTTTTCGTTGATGGAGAGGCCGACGCCTCCCGCATCACATGTGGGCGATGATGTTGTCGCCGAACTCGGAGCACTTGATCTGCGTGCCGCCTTCCATCAGGCGGGCGAAGTCGTAGGTCACGCGCTTGCTGCCGATCGCGCCGTTGAGGCCCTTGAGGATGAGGTCGGCCGCTTCGGTCCAGCCGAGGTGGCGCAGCATCATCTCGCCGGAGAGCACGACGGAGCCGGGGTTGACCATGTCCTTGCCGGCATACTTGGGCGCGGTGCCGTGGGTGGCCTCGAAGATGGCGTGGCCGGTGACGTAGTTGATGTTGCCGCCGGGCGCGATGCCGATGCCGCCGACCTGCGCGGCGAGCGCGTCGGAGAGGTAGTCGCCGTTGAGGTTCAGCGTGGCGATCACGTCGAAGTCCTCGGGCCGGGTCAGCACCTGCTGGAGGGCGATGTCGGCGATGGCGTCCTTGATCAGGATCGCGCCTTTGCCGAGAGCGGCCTTTTGCTCGGAGTTGGCGGCTTCTTCGCCCTTCTCCTTCTTGGTCTTTTCCCACTGGGCCCAGGTGTAAACCTTGTCGCCGAAGATCCGCTGGGCCGCACCGTAGGCCCAGTCGCGGAAGGCGCCTTCGGTGAACTTCATGATGTTGCCCTTGTGGACGATGGTGACGCTCTTGCGCTTGTTCGTCAGGGCGTATTCCACGGCGGCCTTCATCAGGCGGATGGTGCCGACGGCAGAGACGGGCTTGATGCCGAGGCCGACCTCGACCGGCGGAGCGCCGTGGCCGCTGGAAGCCTTGCTCATGTATTCGGCGATCTTCTCCTGGGTGCCGAAACGGATCTTGGCGAAATCCTTAGGGAACTCCTTGGCGAGGAACTCCAGCACCTTCGCGGCTTCGGGCGTGCCGCCCTTGAACTCGATGCCGGCGTAGATGTCCTCGGTGTTCTCGCGGAAGATGACCATGTCCACCTTCTCGGGGGACTTCACCGGGCTGGGCACGCCGGTGAAATACTGGACGGGCCGGAGGCAGACGTAGAGGTCGAGCATCTGGCGCAGCGCGACGTTCAGCGAACGGATGCCGCCGCCGACGGGCGTGGTGAGCGGGCCCTTGATGCCGACGAGGAACTCGTTGAAGGCTTCCACGGTGTCGTCGGGCAACCAGTTGTTGTATTTGGTGAAGGAGGCTTCGCCGGCGGAGACTTCCATCCAGGCGATCTTCTTCTTGCCGCCGTAGGCCTTCTGCACGGCCGCATCAAAAACCCGGACGCTCGCCGCCCAGATGTCGGGGCCCGTGCCGTCGCCGCGGATGAACGGGATGATGGGATTGTCGGGAACCTGGAGGACGCCGTTTTGGATCGAGATTTTGCCGCCGGCGGGGACGGTGCAAGTGGTGTAGGCCATGATTGAAAAAGGGTTCAGCGCAACTGGTGCAGTCGTGTAACAACTGGCCTCCGCCATAGCAATCGCGGAAACCGGCCACGCGGCCGGGAATTACCGGACCTACAGCGCAGCATTAGCAAGCGGGGCAAGAAAAGCCTCTTCCGCGAGGAACGGTTGAGGCGGCCGCGACCTCCGCCGTGATCGGCAATCCGGCTACTTCTTCTCCTCGCGCCAGAGCCAGCGGAGGGAGTCGGGGAAGATCGCGCCGCCGTGGTTGCCGTTGTGGCCGCCTTCTCCGAAGACGAACTTGTAGTCGTAGTCCTTCTCCTCCAGCGCGGCGGCCATGTTCAGGTTGGCGATGACCCAGTTCCAGCCGGGGCGGCGGTTCTGGGGATTGGTGCGGAGGTCGTTGGCGCCGTCCTGGAGAAACACACGGATGGGCTTGGGCTCCGAGGTGCGGACGATTTCCGGATAGCGATGGCCACCGCGGATGTCGGTGAAGCTGCCAATGTGGCTGAGAACCTTGCGGAACTGGTCGGGCCGTTCCCAGGCCACGGTCCAGGCGCAGATGCCGCCGCTGCTCATGCCGCAGATGGCGCGCTTCTCGGGATCATCGGTGATGCGGTAGTTCTTCTTCACCTCGGGCAGGATCTCGGTGAGCAGGAACTCGGCGTAGGCGGGGCTGAGGGAATCGTATTCGAAGCTGCGGTTCTCCGGCTGCGGCCGCCAGTCGCGCGGAGCGTCGGGAAACTCGGTTCGCTTGAAGCCCGGATCGATGAAGACGCCGATGGTCACGGGCATTTCCTTCGCCGCGATCAGATTGTCGAAGACCACGGGCGCACGGAAATCGCCGTCGGGTTTCAGGTAGGCATGGCCGTCCTGGAAGACCATGAGCGCGGCGGGTTCGTTGGTGGTGTATTGCGCGGGGACGTAGATGGACCAGCGGCGGATGGTGCCCGGGAAGACCTTGCTGTCGCGCCATTCGTGGTGCGTGACGGTGCCGCGCGGGACGCCTTCCTTGACCTGCGAATCGGGGCCGAGCGGGTATTTCACGTCCGGCTTCTCGCGCGCGGCCGGGGGCATTTCGCGGCGGGGCCGCTCGGCGTCGGCGGCCACGGCGGAAGCGAGGGACAATCCGGCCACCAACAGGCAGGCGGCCGAGCGGATAGACGAGGTCGAACGTTTCATGGCGGGAATGCCGGGACGTTCGGGAACACGACGAAGCGCGTCAACGTCGCAAACGAATCAAATGCCCATTCCGGATGCCTGATCCCTGGTCTCGGATGCCGGATCTACCGTCCCGTGATGCGGAAGAAGGCGGCTGGATTCGTCGGTGACAGGAGCACGTTGGTGCCGCTGGTGGAACCGCCGTAGGGCAGCCAGACGGGATTGAGCAGATTGGTCGCCACTTCCACCTGGAACGGACCGAGGCCGCCGGACCAATCGAGCACCCAGCCGCCGTTCTGCCAAACCAGCCGAGTCGAGATCGGTTCCAGAGAAACTACCACGATGGACAGGGACGCATCGGTCGCGAGACCACCGGGATCGGTCGCGCGGACGACGAAATGGTTCGTGCCCAGATCGCCGATGGCGGGCAAACCGCTGACCGCACCATTGGCCGCCACCGCCAACCAAGCAGGCCCGGAGACGCGCGCATAGGTCAGGCTTTCCCCGTTGGGTTCAACCGCGCTGCCCACCAAGGTAGCCGTATAGGCGGTGCCGACCTTGGCCTGGGCGAGGCTGAACGGATCGCGGACAAAGCGCGGCGGAAGCTGGCTCCGCACGGCGAAGCGTTCGGCGATCTCCGCCGCGCTCAAGGCCCGGGCATAGACCGCGACCTCGTCGATGGTTCCGTTGAACTGGTTGTCATACGCACCGGAACCGGACTGGCGCGAACCGATGGTCATGGCGTTGGCCGAGGCCAAGAGCCCGTCGTCGGGCCCGATGCTGGCCGAGGCGTTGAGCACGCCGTCGATGTAGAGGAGCACATTGCTGCGGGCCTGGTCGCAGACGCCGACCACGTGGTGCCAGTTGCCGTCGGGGCCGAGGGTGCCGTTGGCCAGCTTTGCGCCGCCGCCCGCGTCGCGGACAAAGAAACGGAAGCGCCGTCCGGGCGCGCCGGTGTCGAGATTGAACTGCTCGCCGCCGCCGCCCGTGCCCTTGGAGACGATGCCGGCGTCGCGCGTCTGGGCGCTGCCCCGGACCCAGGCCTCGACGGTGAACGACGCGTTGTCCGGGGTGGCGAAGTCCACGGGAATGCCCGCGACGAAGCTGTTGTTGCCCGGGCCGAAACGCGCGGCGCGGTTCAGGTCGGAGGCGTTGTAGCCGGCCTGGTTGAGCACGGTGTTGCTGTAAACGCCGTTGCGGCCGCCCACGTAGTCGTGGGCCACGGAGCCGGTCGTTTCATCCAACCGCCAATAGCCGATCGGCTGGTCGGACAGCACGGACGCGACGTAGGGATGGTTCGACGGCGCGCGCGGCACGGCGACGGTGACGACGCGGCTGGTGGCCATGCCGTAGGCGTTGCTGAGGACGTAGGCGTAGCGGCCCGCGTGATTGGTCGCCAGGGAAGCGACGACGTAGTTGGTGGAGAAGCCGACCGGAGCCTCGCTGCCCTCGCGGAACCAAAAAGATTGGAGCGGCTTGGCCCCGAGTCCCGCCGCCGTGAGCGACAGGCGGCGTCCGCTGAAGAGCGCGAGATCCGTGACGGGCGGCTGAAGGGTGATCTGCGGCGCGCGCAGCACGGTCAGCGTGGCCACGGTGCTGGTGACGGAGCCGAAGGCATTGCCCACGACCGCGAAGTAACCGCCGACCTTGGCCAAGGAAACCTCGGCCGGCAGCACCAAGGTCGCGTTGGTCTCGTTCGCCAAGGGACTGGAGGCTCCGACGTTGCCCGGACGGAAGTGCCATTGATGGACCAGCGGCCCTTCACCCATCGCCACCACCGAGAACGACACGGGCAAGGTGGGCTGGTCGTTGGTCACGGAAGCGGGCTGGACCGCGATGGCGGCGGCGAGGGGCATGACCGCGCCGCTCAGGCCGAAGACGGCGCTGTTGTGGTTCCCGCCGATGCTCGGCTTGGTGAAGGTGAGCGAAGCCACCTTCTTGTTCAGCCCGCGCGCCGCAAGATCGAGCGTGGTGTGGTAGAGGTTCGGATTGTCCCAGCCCGGGTCCTCGGTATTGAGCGTGGCCTGGCCGAGCCGGATGCGGCCCACGCCCTGGAAACCGACGTTGGTCTTCGTGCCGAACCAGTCCTGCGCGTTGAAGCGGAACGACGCCACGGAGCCGTCGATGAAATTCACGTTCACGTTCCCCTGCCCGCCGCCATTGGCCGAACTCGCGAGCACGGACAACGTGTTGTAAGCCTCGGGCACGGCCAGCGTGAGCGTGCCGACCGTCGGCCTTCCTCCGCCCAGCACCAGCGCGTTGTTGGCCCGATAATCCAACTGGAAGAGCGCACCGTTCTCCTGGCTGGAAACCAAGCCATCCGCCGGCAATCCATCTTCGCCGCCCGAGCCGCCCACCTGGGCATTGCCGTCGAGCCCGGCCTGGTAGAAGGCGAAGTTGTTCGCGACATCGAAGCCCGTCGCTCCGGGCGCGGCGGCCGTGGCGTCGTAGGCCACCAGCACGTCGGCGTTGAAACCCGAGACGGCCAGAGGATACGAGCCGCCCGCCTTGCGCACCGTGACGACGACGCGGCGGTTCAGCTCGTTGAGCGCGGCGTCGGCCGGGTTGGTGACGTTGACGAAGAGCTGGTATTCCACCGCGCGCGTGGCGTTCGAGGCCAGCCGGGCGTAGTCGATCACCGGGCCGTTGTTCACGGACAACACGCCGTCGAGCGTCAGGCGGAAGGCGCTGTTGCTGTTCCCGGCGACCAGGCCGAACTGGCCCTCGGTGAAACCGGCGGGCAAGGGCAGCGCACCGACGACCGTGCCGTTGGTCGGCTTCTCCATCAGCACGAAGCGTTCGGGCAAACGGCCGTTCTCCACGAAGCCCTGGATCGAGTAGTAGCCGAGGCTGCCGTAGGCGGTGAAGCCATTGGAATACGGGTCGCCGCGCCCGGTGCCGGTGACGCGCAGGGCGTAGGTTCCTGCGGGCAGATCGGCGGCGACGGTGGCGGAGAGCCTGGTCTGCGGATTGTTGCTGGCGATGACCGAGCCGGAGCCGTCCAGCAGCGTGGCCATCACGGCGAGATTGGCCCAGTCGCCCACCGGCTTGGCCGTGAGCGAAACCGCGCCGCCCGTCGTGGTGAACTGGAATGCGTCGGTGTCGCCCGTGCGTTCGATCACGCCCTCGGCGAAGACGGAATGGTCGGGATAGACCTCCAAGTGCCGGGAGCTTCCAAGGGTGCTGCCGGTGTCGTCGGCGCGGTAGTCCACGTCGTTGTTGTCGGAGACTATGACACTGAGTTCGTTCTGGGTGTTGTCCGCGTTTTCGTATTCCCCGCGCGTCCAGGCCGAAACGTTCTGGTAGTAGCCCACGCCCATGATCGGCGCCCAGCCGGTGGCGCCGCTGCCGTGGCCGTCTTCGTAT
>CBFGQE010000061.1:0-11022 GCA_965650815.1 uncultured bacterium | reverse complement strand
TTCATCGAATCGCGGGACGGTGTGGAGAAACGCGCCGCGCTGGCAAGTGTGGAGAGGCGATTCGCAGGGCCGGGGCCTGAAGTGTCTCCGGTTTCCAGGCGTGGGCTTCCGCCACCCGCCGCAGCGATTGGCCATCGACTGCGAAGCGCAGTGCTCCATCGACGGGCAAGGCGGCCGACAAAAAAACCGGAACCTTTTTCGGCTCCGGGCTGTGGTCTTCAACGAGAGGTCAGTTCGCTGGCGGAATGCGGTTCTGGTCCTGGGAGAGGTTCCACACATCCATGAAACGCCGCTTGTTCACGAACTCTGCGTGGCCGTCGCCGAAGTTCATGGTGAAGCCGTCGCCGTTGTGCGGGTCTTTTTTGTCGGGCCAGTTTTGCGTCAGGGTTCCGCCGGCTCCGTAGGAACTGGT
The DNA here is from genome assembly GCA_965650815.1 of uncultured bacterium. Lineage (GTDB taxonomy): Bacteria > Verrucomicrobiota > Verrucomicrobiia > Limisphaerales > CANJSG01 > CANJSG01. Next base: position 10,610 of record CBFGQE010000061.1, on the reverse strand, counting down.
GTCGTCTCCGTCCATCATCAGGATCGTCCCCGCAGGGCCGGGCTTGGTGCCGATGGCCTTGGTGTGGGTCTTGATGGTGTAGGTCTCCATCGTTTTCTCGTTCTTTTCGTATCCGGTGCCATCATAGACGCCGAAGACCTCGTAGCTGTGCCCGGTGCCGTCCTTGGACGAGGAGTTGTTCGTGAGGTGGGTGGGGACGCGCACGCCGTCGATCGTCTTTCCATCCAGATCTTTTTTGGGAGTCACGTTGCGGGTGTCGATCTTGTGCTGCGTGCTTGGACAGATGTAGCTTTTGATCGAGCTGACATAGTTCGGATAAAGGAAGCTGAGGTCGTCGTCGGTGTTCGCCCGGATGTTTCCGATCGCCCGGTTGATGTTCGCCACATCGCCGGGCACCGCCCAAGTGTAGCCGAGGATCTTCCCGTCGTAGTCGTTCCCATACATCACGCAGCCGAGGCCGATCTGTTTCAGGTTGTTCAGGCAGCCGATGCGTTGGGCGCGTTCCTTGGCCTTGCCCAGGGCGGGCAGCAGCATGCTGGCGAGAATGGCGATGATGGCGATGACGACCAGCAGCTCGATCAGGGTGAAGGCGGATCTCGGAGAGCCGGCCACGACCCCGAGGCGCGTCCGGCGTTGGTTTTCAGGATTCAGATACAGCATTGAGCCCGCACTTTGCCGTGTCCGCAGCGCGACGGACAACGAACGCGCGGGAACGGCTCGGTTACGTTTTCAAGGAGGGTGCGGACCTGTCCGCCGGACCGGCAGGATCGACGACACGTGACACGCAGCTGAATACGGGGGTTGATCGACGGCGTCTGCCCTCTAGCTTTTTCGCCATGCCGTTCAACCGCCGTTCCTTTCTGCGCCGTTCCGGGTTGCTGGCCGCCGGGGCCGTGGCCGCTCCGGCCCTCGTCCGCTCCGCCGATCAGGTCTCCTTCAAGCCCGGCGACAAGCCCCGCCGCATCCTGCATCTGGTGGCCGACGGGATGGGCCTGGCCACGCTGACCTGCGCGGACCACCTGTCGCACCTGGAGCGCGAACGCGGGCTGACCTGGGTGGCGCAGTGGAGCCGGCCGGAGGTGGTCTCTTCCTTCATGGACGTGCGGTCGTTGAACTCGCTCGTGACCGATTCTTCCGCCTCGGCTTCGGCCTGGGGCTCCGGGTCGCGCATCGTCAACGGCGCGGTCAATATCCTGCCCGACGGCCGCGAGCTGACCACGCTCTACCAGCTCTTCCGCGAAGCGGGCTGGAAGCGGGGGCTCGTCACCACCACCGAGATCACCCACGCCACGCCGTCCGGCTTCTCCATCACCATGTCCAGCCGGGGCAGCGGCACGCAGATCGCGGACCAGCACCTGGCGCGCGGCGTGGACGTGCTGTTGGGCGGGGCGAACAAGCACTTCAGCGCGAAGCGGCGCAAGGACCGGCGCGATCTCCCCGGGGAATTCGCGGCCAAGGGCTACCACTTCATGGCCGAACGCGCGCAACTGGTCGCCGCTCCCACCGACAAGCCCTGGCTCGGCCTCTTCAGCGACAGCCATCTGCCCTACAGCGTCGATCAGCGCCAGAGCGACCGGCTCAAGGCCAAGGTGCCGACGCTTGCGGAGATGACTCTGGAGGCGCTGCGCCGGTTGGAGCGCGAGGACCGGTTCATCCTCCAGGTCGAGGGCGGCCGCGTGGACCACGGCGCGCACAACAACGACGCGCCCGCCGCCTTCCGCGACCTCGTCGCCTTCGACGAGGCGCTGGACGTTTGCCTGGAGTTCCGCAAGCGCCATCCCGACACGTTGGTCGTCGTGACCACCGACCACGGCACGGGCAATCCCGGCCTGAACGGTGCGGGCAGCGGCTATAGCCTCTCCGTGCCGCTCTTCCGCAATCTGGCCAAGGTGCGCGGTTCGCAGGAGCTGATGTTGCGCCGCATCCAGGGCTTCGACGGCATCGAATACGAGGGTCCCGGCGATGGCCCGGAGAAGAAGGCCGCGTTGGTCGAACCCGCGAAGATCGCCGACATCATCCACGAACTGACGGACTACAAGCCCTCGATCCGCCGTGTGGAACGTCTCCATCGCTTCCTCGATGGCAAGGGCGACGCGCTCTACGACCTGACGAACAACGGCACCTTCCAGCTTTCCCAGCTCCTGGCGAACTACGTCGGCGTCGGCTGGACCTCGCTCAACCACACCTCCGACTACGTGCCGCTGCTCGCGGTCGGGCCGGGAGCGGAGCGGTTCCGGGGCTTCGTGCAGAACGTCGATGTCTTCCGCCACTACACGCAGCTCGCGGGCATCGACTTCAAGAACCCCGAGCTCCCGCTCATGGCCGACGCCGGTCGGGCCGGGGAAACGGAGGACCACTGGTCGGCAATGGCGTAGGAGAGCGGACGGCGATGGCAGGCTAGGTTCCCCAGCCCGGCGTTCTGGTGGGGATTCCGCCCGCGCGCCGGTCTTGGCCTGCGGGTTTGCCTCCGGGCTCCGGCCGTGTTCCAGTCCTGTGCAAGTCATGCCTTTCCACCGGCCCAGTCGCATCGGGCGCATTTTCCTGCTGTTGTGGGCCGTGTTGCCGTCGTTCTGCGTCGGGGCCGCTTCGTTGCGCGAAGAGATCGAGAAGGATTACCGGACCGCGCGCCAAGCGTGGCAGACCAACCGCACCAACCTCGTGGTCGCGCTCCGGTTCGGCGAGACGGCCTTCGCTTGGGGCGACACGGTCAGCACTTCCGCCGAACGCGCCACCGTCGCCGAAGAAACCGTCGCCGCGCTCCGAGCCGTGGCGCGCGACCATCCCCGCTCCGCCGCCGCGCACTACTTTCTCGCGATGAACCTCGGCCAGCTCGCCCGCACCCGCACTTTGGGCGCGCTGCGGCTGGTGGAGGAAATGGTGGAGCACTTCAACCTCGCCCTCGGGATCGATCCCGCGCTGGAACACTCCGGGCCGGACCGGAATCTCGGCCGCCTGCACCACTTGGCCCCCGGTTGGCCGCTCAGCGTGGGCGACGACGCCAAGGCCCGCCGCCATCTCGAAGCCGCCGTCAAACGTGTGCCCGAGTTTCCGGCCAACCATCTGGCGCTGCTGGATTTCCTGGTGGCCGAAAACGATGCGGCAGCGGTCGCGAAACAGTTGGAGACGCTGGACGGCATCTGGGAATCGGCGAAGCGGCGCTGGGCCACGCGCGACTGGGAGGACGACTGGATCGAGTGGAACGAGCAGCGCGACAACATCCGCCGCCAGCTCGAAAAGCTCGGCGGCAAACCCACGCCCCTCTTGCCGCCCAAACAGCAGAAGTAGCCGCAACCGTAGCGCCGACATCCCCGTCGGCCATGTCGCATGCGTCGCGTTTGCCGAGGCGCTTCGTCGGAAGCGCGTTGTCGCTACCGGGACGGTTGCGGCACGGCCAGCCGGAGGCTGGTGCTACGGACGAGACGTTCGCCGTTCCTGAGATGCGGTGTCATCGCGCTGGCGGCCCGGTTGGCTGGCTCGTTAGTCTTCCTTCGTGCCGACGTTCTACGACACCCACGCCCATCTTGATTTCCCCGACTTCCAGGACGACTTGCCGCAGATCGTCGAGCGCGCCGAGGCCGCCGGGATCGGGAGGATCGTCTCCATCGGCACGGATCTGGCCAGCAGCCGCAACGCCGTGGCTCTGGCCGAGCGTTTCGGGACGGTCCGCGCCGCCGTGGGGTGGCATCCGGGCCATGCGCTGGAGGCACCGGAGGACATCCGTTGGGAATTGCGCGAGCTGGCCCGGCATCCCCGCGTGGCCGCCATCGGCGAGACCGGTCTCGACTACTACCGCCTACCCAGCGCCAACGGAGGCACGGCGGAGGACGACACGCGCTACAAGGCCAAGCAGGCGGTGGTCTTCCGCCAGCAGCTCGAGGTGGCGGCGGAGCTGGGGCTGAACTGCGTGATCCACCAGCGCGGCGACTGCTTCGAGGACACGATGTCGATCCTGGAGCCGTTCACCGGGCGGCTGCGCACGGTCTTCCACTGCTTCGTCGGCACGCCCGAGCAGATGCGGCGCGTGTTGGCCATCGGCGGGCTCGTCAGCTTCACCGGCATCGTGACCTTCAAGAACGCCAACGAGGTCCGCGAGACCCTGGCGGCGACGCCGCTCGACCGGCTTATGCTGGAAACGGATTGCCCGTTCCTCGCGCCCGTGCCGTTCCGGGGCAAACGCGCCGAACCCGCGCACGTGGCGCGGATCGCCGAGACCGTGGCTTCGGTGAAGGGCTGCACGCTGGAGGAGCTGTCCGCCGCCACCTGCGCTGCGGCCCACGGATTTTTCCGGGGATTGGAGCGATAAAAAAACTCCGCCGGACCGTGGGGACGATCCGGCGGAGCTGTTCGAGACCGGAGGCTCAGTTCTCGTCCGGCCGGACGAGGCGGAAGAACGACTCCGTCTGGAGCGCGGGCAACAGGGTGTAGAACTTGTCGCCGATCACGATGGGTGCGGTGGCTACGTTGGTCCAGGAGGCGGCGTTGTTCAGGTTCGTCGTGCTCTGGAGGATGAAGCCGGTGGCGGCGGTGGGCCAGGCCACGGAGATGGCGGTGGCGACTTCCAGTTCGGGCGCATCGGGCGTCACGCCGGGCACGGCCAGGTAGTCGAGGTCCTTGGCGTCGAGCGCCACGTTGTCGAGCTGCACGCGGTCGAGGGAGCCGCGGAAGGGCAATCCGAAGCCGGTGGTCTCGCCGCCGATGTAGAACGTCGTGGCGGTGCGGTCGAAGAGCAGTCCGCCGGTGTAGGGGACGGTGCTGCCGAGCACGCCATCCACGTAGAAGCGCAGGTCCGTGCCGCTGCGGTGGACCACGGCCACATGGTGCCAGAGCCCGTCGTCCGGCACCTTCGCGGTGGTGGAGGTGGTGTCGGCGATGCCGTAGGTGGTCACGAAGAGGACGCCGCCGGAGGTGATGGAGAAGCTGAAGGCACCGCCCGGGCCGTTCTTGGCCATGATGATCTGGCGGGAGGTCGGGAGGGTCGGGAACTTCACCCAGGCCTGCGCGGTGAAGTCGCCGGTCAGGCTCCAGATCTGCTGCGCGGAGTCGTCCACGGCCAAGCGGTCGTTGCCGTCGAAGACCAGCGCGGTGTCGCCGGGTTTGCCGGAGGCGGTGTCGGTGGTGAACTTCGGCGACTGGTTGGCGGCGATGATCGGGAAGGCGGGCAGGGCCGGGATGGCGAGGGTGCCGTTGTTGGCGTAGGGCGCTGCGGCCTCGGAGAAGTTGAACGAAGCGACGGTGGAGTCGAGCGGGGCCTTGGCGGTGGCGGGATCGGAGTCGAGCTGCTCGGCCGTCAGCGCGGCGCGGTGCACGCGGATGCGGTCCACGACGCCGGTGATGGTCTCGCCATTGAAGCCGGATGAACCGACGCCGAGGTAGGAGTTCTGCGGCGCCCGCATCGCGCGGGTCTCGGCCACGGTGCTGGCTTCGGCCCCGTTCAGGTAGAAGGTGATGCCGACGCCCGGGGTCCAGACCGCCGCCACGTGCTGCCAGGAGCCCTGCGGCACGAACACGCCGGAATCCACGTCCGCCACGCCGAAGAGCGTCATGGCGAGGTTGCCGCTGTTCAGGATGCCCAGCTTCCAGCTGAAGCCGTAGCCCGTGATGCCCATCGGGCGGAAGGTCGTGCCGTCGGTGATGTTGATCCAGGCCTCGGCCGTGATGGGCTGGGTGAGGTCGTGGAGCGCGACGTTGTTCGTCGCGTCCATCAGCAGGAAGGAATAGGGCAAGTCGCTGGTGACGGACTTGTCCGACGCGCCGCCCGAGGGGGAACTGTCGTTGGTGACGGGGCCGCCCGTCGTGTCGGGATTGGGCCCGAGCACGCCGGTCAAGGTGGCGGAATCGTTGGTGACGGTGGAGCCGGCGCCTTCGTTGAAGCCGAAGCGGAAGAGCACGTCGGCGTGCAGCGGCGCGGCGGCGAGGCAGAACGACGCGCCGCAGGCGGCGAGCATCCGGCGGGACATACGGGCAGGTAGGGGCATGGCGATGACGAGTGTTGGGGGATGGTGGTTTTGGTGGACCGAGAAGACACCGACGGGAACCACAACAGGGCACACCTGCGGTCCGTGGGAACGCCGCCGCAGGAGGATTTCCGCATCCCTGATACGAATCCAGTTGGCCGGAACTTCAGCGACCGGTCCTGTTGTAGCCGTGGGCTTTGCGGGGCAACCACCCCCACTTATTGGGCGACCCGTTTGGGCCGCCCCGTTTTGGGTGGATCAGAGGGGACGGACCGGTGGGAAACCGCGCGAAAATTCCCCACCACGGGGGCGACGCTTTCGGCTAGGAAACATCCATGACAACCGCCGGTTCCATCCACTGTCCCTCCTGCGGCGCGGGCGCGGCCACCGATTGGCCGAACTGCCGCCACTGCGGCGTGCGCCTGGCCACGATGGCCTGCCCGTCGTGCTTCGGCATGATGTTCCTCGGCTCGAAGTTCTGTCCCCACTGCGCCGCTCCGGCCGTGGTGTGGCAGCCCGATCCTTCGGAGACGAAGTGCCCGCATTGCGCGGGCGGGATGCTCCACGGCGATGTCGGCGGAATGACGGTGCACGAGTGCGGCGCGTGCTTCGGCCTGTGGCTGGACAAGGCGAGCTTCGACGCCGTGTGCCGCGACCGCGAACGGCAGGCGACGGTGTTGGCGGAGCGGCCTTCGACGAACACGCCCGCGGCCTGGGACGCCACCCAAGTGCGCTACCGCAAGTGTCCGGTCTGCACCCAGCTCATGAACCGGATGAACTACGCGGGCTGTTCCGGGGTCATCGTGGACGTGTGTTCTCAGCACGGCGTGTGGTTCGACCGGAACGAACTCCAGCGCATCGTGGCCTTCATCCAGGAAGGCGGCCTCGACCGCGCACGGCGGCGGGAGAAGGAGGAACTGGTGCGGGAACGGTCGCGGTTGGAGCAGGCGAAGACGCCGATCTCCTACGAAAACTCCATGCTCTACGGTGCGAGTCCGGGTGCCGAAGCGTTTGGGGTTGTCCTAGAGATCGGAGGCAGTTTGCTGGGCTCGATCTTCGACGGGTTCTGAAGCGGAGAAGAGGAGTGCGAACGGTCCCCTCCGTGAGGCCGCGTTCGATCGTGCAGAGGTCGGATGCCGGATGGGAAACGCTCTTTCCGACGTCATTGGCGCGCGATGGGGCGGACCGACAGGCAATAAACCCTCCGAGATGAGAACGCCAAAGGCGTTCCGTCCGTAGCCCAAGGTTGGCGTGGAGCGACAACCTTGGGGATACGGTCCTGAACGACTGAACGACGACCAACCCCAACGGGGTTGTGGCCATTTCTCGAAGAGGATGCTGGGCGCAACCTCGTTGAGGTTGATGGGCACTGGGACCGGTTGACCCAACGTTACCACTGCGCGGCAACGTTGGGCTAGAAGACGCTGCCCCGTTGGGGCAGGCCGAACTGCCGGGGGCCAAGTAGGACAGCGCTTCTAGCCTGTCCGAGAAGTCTTGGTGGAATCACTCAACGGTGGGGCCAGCCAACGCAGAGGAAGTTTTCGGACCTCCCACGTCGCTCGGGTCAGGTTGGAAGCCTGACCTGCTCTGAACGGCTTTGTCCCGGCTAACTGGTTACTGCCTTCGGCAAACTGTTCGCATCAGGCTTCGCGATTTCTTCGGCGGTGAGGTAGCACGCGGGATCGGGGGCCCAGAGGTCGTTGTGGACCTGCACGGCGCGGACGCGGAAACCGCCGCCGCAGACGGGCAGGAACCGACACTCGGCGCATTTGCCGGTGAGGCGGCCGTTGCGCGAACGCAGCGCGGCCAGGGTTTCGTTGGAACGGTCCGTCCAGATTTCGCTGAAGGGTCGTTCCTTCACGTTGCCCAAGGTCAGGCTTTGCCAGAACTGGTCGGGATGCACCCGGCCCTGGGTGTCGATGTTGCCGATGCCGGTGCCGGAACCGTGCGCGCCGCCGCCGTTCCAGTTCAGCAGGTCCATCACTTCGGCCGCGCGCGCCGGGCTTTCCTTCAACATCCGCAGGTAGAGGTAAGGGCCGTCGGCGGGCTGATCGACGGTGAGGAGTTCACGGGGTTTGCCGACCTTGGCCCAATGCAGCGTGCGGTCGATGATCTTGTCCATCGCGTCGCGCGTGTCCTGGTGCGTCACGTCCACGAGCCCGCTGCCACGGCCGCTATAGACGAGGTGGTAGAAGCAGACGCGGTCGATGTCCTCGTTCTCGATGAAGTCGAGGATGCGGTCGAGGTCGTCGATGGTCTGGCGCGACAAGGTGAGACGGAGCCCGACTTTCTGTCCGACGGCCTTGCAGTGGCGGAAGGCCTGCACGGTCTTCTCGAACGCGCCTTGGCGTCCGCGGAAGTGGTCGTGCGTGGCTCCGATCCCGTCGAGCGAGATGCCCACGTAGGAAAAGCCCAGCGCCTTGAGCCGCGTGGCGGCGTCGCGGTCGATCAAGGTGCCGTTGGTCGAGAGCGTCAGGCGCAGCCCCTTTTCGCGGGCGTAACCGGCGAGATCGAAGAAGCGCGGATGGATCAACGGTTCGCCCCCCGAGAGCAACACAGCGGGCACCTGGAATGCGGCCAGATCCTCGATCACCGCGCGGCATTGTTCCCAGGTCAGTTCGCCGGGATAGCTGCGGGCGTCGGAATCCGAGTAGCAGTGGATGCACTGGAGGTTGCAGCGGCGCGTGATGTTCCAGACGACGATGGGACGGCGCTCGGCGGCGGTGCGGGCGGCTCCGTGACCCTGGCCGTAGCGGAGGGCGTCGGCGGGTTGGGCGAGACCGCAGTAGAGTTTGGTCACGTTGATCATGGTGATGGGATGAACGGCCATTTCCGTCGCCCGCGCCGGACGCTTCTTGGTCATTGCTGGGCGCGGGTTGCGCGGGTTTGGACGGGGAGGTTCCTGCCGGGCGGTCGGCAAAGTTGACCCCTCGGAGGGGCTTTCGAGGCCGGAAATCTATGGAATTCAGGCCGTCCGTCGCCGGGCATGGACCGTGCTGAGCACCTCCCGACGGATCATGAACGACGCGACCAACGACGGCCGATGGGAAGACGTGGTGAAGCTCTTCCGCGAGTATTGCCAAACCAAGCGGGCCAACCTTTTGGCCGAGGCGGACCGGCTCTTCACGGGCCCGCTTTCCCGCGCCATCGCGGCCTGGTCCCGGCAGACTCCCGGAATGGTGGAAACAAAACGCGCACGGCTCCACGCCATGTTCGCGGTCGAACAGAAGCGCCTGCATGAAACCGCTCCGCAAGATTCCTCGCCGCTGCTGGTGGCCTTTGATACGGCCCCGAGTTCTTGGCGTGGTTCACTGGCCAGGCAGTTGACACCCGCGCCCCGCATCCGCTTCGACGACATTCCCGCCGCGCTCGACCACATCCTGGCCGAGCAGCGCCAAGCGACCGTTCCGATCCCCTTTCCGGCCTGATCCGCCATGAACCTCACCCAGACCTTCCGCAGCTACCGCTTGGCCCGGACCCAGCCGCCCGAAGAGTCCGAGACGCCCGCGTCGCGCTTCGAACCCGTGGTGCTGGAAACCTCCCATCTTCCGCCGAAAACCGTGGTCCACGTGGGCCTCGACTTCGGCACCAGCAAGACGTGCCTGAAAGCCGCTCTCCCGGGCGATGGCGCGCTGCTGCACGACGAGACGGTTCCCACCGTCGTCGGCTACGCCAAGGAAGGCCTGGTGGACGGATTGTTGCCGGACGACGCCTCGATGCTCGTCGGCCAGGCCGCGTTGAAGCACCGGGTCCACTTGGACCTCGTCGCGCCGATGGCCCAAGGCGTCGTGTCGCACCGGTCGGCCGCGCGCGATTTCATCCGCCATCTCCGCACCCGGCTCGCCGTGGAACGCGGGACCGAACTCCGCGCCGTGATCGGCGTGCCCGCGAACGCCGACGCCGCGGCCCGTGAAGAGCTGCGCGCGACCGTCGTCGGTCTCTTCGACCGTGTGCTGCTCGTGCCCGAGCCGTTCCTCGCCGCGCTTGGCTTTCGCGACGAAGACCGCCTGGCCGATCCCGACTACGTCGATCCCGTGCGCAATTCGCTCTTCGTGGACCTCGGCGGCGGCACCACCGATGTGTGCCTCGTGCAGGGCTTCTATCCGTTGCCCGAGGACCAGGTCTCCATCCCCTTCGCCGGCGACCATCTGGACGCGCTCCTCCGCGACGCCGTCCGCCGCCTGTATCCCGACTGCGAACTCTCGCTCCTCAAGGCCCGCGAGCTGAAGGAACGCCACGCCTTCGCCGGTACGCCCCGCGAATCGATCCCCGTCTCCGTCATGGTTGGCGGCAAGAACCGCCGGATCGACCTCGCCGCGCCGCTGCACGAAGCCTGCGACACGCTCGTCTCCCGCGTCTTCGAGGCGATGAAGACGCTCATCGCCCGCAGCTCCTCCGACAACGTGCTCGAGCTCCTCGGCAACATCGTCCTCACCGGCGGAGGCAGCCGGATCGCCGGCCTCGACCGGGAACTCCAGCGCCGCTTGTCCGAAGAAGGCTACGAACAACCCCGCGTGCGCCTCGCCGAAGAGGGCTACCGCGAATGCGTCGCACTGGGCGCGCTCAAAGCCGCCCGCTCCGCCCGCGAGAACCAATGGTTCCAGGGCACGAGATAGGGTTCTGCCAGGTGGGACTGTCTGCCCGCCTCCTCTTCCA
>CBFGQE010000060.1:0-11028 GCA_965650815.1 uncultured bacterium | reverse complement strand
ACGCCTTCGATGGGGCGCAAGAGCACGGTGGAGCCGGTGAAGAGCCCGCCGGTGTTGCCGCGCGACACGATGGCGTCGGCCTTGCCGTCGCGCACCAAGCCGATGGCCCGCGCCATGGAGCAGTCTTTCTTCCTGCGCAGGACATCCATCGGCTTGTCCTGCATGGTCAGGACTTCGGACGCATGGACGACGGAAATGCGGTCATTGCGGATACCACGGGCTTGGAGCGCCGCATGGATCTCGTCTTCCCGGCCCACCAGCAGCAGGTTTTCGATGTGCGGAAGCGCCTCGAGCGCCTGCTGCGCCCCATCGATGACCACGCCGATGCCGTGGTCGCCGCCCATGACATCGACCGCGATGCGCATAAATGGAAAGAGCGCGGAACAGCCTCAGGCCGGACCGCGCTCCCTCGGAAGGATCAGGCGATGGCTTCGATGTTGATCACCTGGCGGCCATTGTAATAGCCGCAGGCGGGGCAAACCCGGTGGGTCTGGAACGGCGCGCTGCACTGTGGGCAGGGGGTCAAGCTGGGGAGCTTGAGCACGCTGTTGTAGGCGCGGCGCATACGCTGCCGGCTCTTCGATGGTTTGCGCTTAGGGACGCCCATAATCTTAAAATTTTAACTTGTTCAACTCGGACCACACCGAAGACGGCACTTCCGTCTTCAAACTGTCCGCTTCGGATTGATTGGCTGGGTCGGTCTGCTTGCGGGCCAATCCACCGCAATCGGATTCACACAGCGGATGCTGCGGAAACCCGAGCAAAATGTCTTCCCGCAAAAATGGAGTCAAGTCCACAGAATCGTTGTCCGGGACCACCGCATCTTCTCCGGCCAGGGGAACCAGCAGGTCGTATGGCTCCAGATCCAGCGGCATCTCGAACGGTTTCAGGCAGCGCGCGCATTCGCAGGAGAGGACGACCCGCACCGTTCCGCGGGCGAGGAGCGAGTCCTCGAGCCGCTGGACCTCCAGATCGATCTCGATGGGTTGCACCAAGTGGACGAGTTCGTCGTCCACCCCCAGTTCCAGCTCTTCCGGAGACAGGTCGCCGTGGATCTCCACGTTCTTGGTTTCCAAATGCCTCAGGTTGACTTGCAGCAGTTTCATGGGGTCCTCCCGATTTTTTGGTTCATGGCGGCAACCACTTTTGCAGGGACAAATTGCGTCACATCGCCGCCCAGTCGAGCGATCTCTTTCACCAATCGCGAGCTGACGAAGGTGTAGGTTTCCTTCGGCATCATGAACAGGGTCTCGACCCGCTCGTTGAGCTTGCGGTTCATCAACGCGAGCTGGAACTCGAACTCGAAGTCCGACACGGCGCGCAATCCACGGATCACTGCCTGGGCTCCGCGCCGTTCCACGTAGTTCACCAACAGGCCCTCGAATCCGTCCGCCTCCACATTGCCCATGTCTTCCACCGACTGCCGCACCAGGTCCACACGCTCCCGCATCGAGAACATGGGAGCCTTGGCGTCGTTGTGGGCTACGGCCACGACCACGCGGTCAAAGAGCCGCGCCGCCCGTTCGATCACGTCGAGATGGCCGTTGGTCAGGGGATCGAAGCTGCCGGGATAAATGACCGTCCGCATGGGAGCCACGCTAGCAAGCGGGCCGGGGTTTGCACGACATGTTGCGCCCCGGGGAACATGTCCAGATCACGCCGGCTTGGGCTGCTTCCAAGGCACCTCGTAGGCGCGGATGCCACCCGAGAACCCCTTCAACCCCTGCACCTCCACCGCGACACACGTCGCGGCCAAGGACGCCTCGGTCCGCTGGAGCTCACGGTAGGTGGCCTCGCCGATGATGATGCGCCCCCGGCCGGAGAAACCTTCCAGACGGCTGGCCAGGTTCACCTCTCCGCCGAACACCGTGTAGTTCAGGATATGGGCGTCGGACCCCATCAACCCCACCGTCACGAAGCCCGTGTTGATGCCGGTGCCCAGCGAGATCTCCGGCAGTTGGGGGAGAGGTGGCAGACCATTGGCGACCCGTTGGCGATTCTCCTCTTCGCGCCGCACATTCTCGCCGCGCGAGAGCTCGTTCAACGCCTCGATGGCACGCTGCGATTCGATCGCGGCCCGGACCGCTCTCAGCGCGCTGTCGTCCTGCGCCATCGGCGCTCCCCAGAACGCCATCACGCAATCGCCCATATATTTGTCGAGCGTGCCATCGTGGCGTTTCACGGTGTCGGCGATGGTCGCAAGATAAGAATTGATCGTGCGGAGGTTCTTGTCCGCCTGTTCGTCCCGATAGGCATCGGCCGCATCGCCCACCAGCCCATGGTCGCGGATGTGGGCCTCGGTCTCCTTCTCTCTCGCGTCCATGAACGCGGTGAATCCGCGCACGTCGGAAAAATAGACGGTCACCTTTCTGCGCGTCCCGCCCAGGCGGAGGCTTTCGCTGCCCAGCAGCTCGTTGACGACGTTCGGCGAGACGATCTTGGAAAAGACCGACTTCACGCGGCGCTTTTCGTTCTGCTCGGTCCGGACGCGGTAGGTCACCAAGGCCACGTAGTTCCCCACCAAACCTCCTGCCATCGGCAAAACCATCGGCACCCACAGATTCCAGCCGAGAAAAAACCAGACCGCCATTCCCCCGTAGAGCGCGCAGAGCGCGACCACCGCCAGCGCGGCCTCCAAGGGCTTGAACGCCCAGGTAATCAGCGCCGCTGCCACGGCCATCAAAGCGATCAGCCCGACGGACACCCAATTCGCTGGCTCTCGGATGAAACGCCCGTTCAGCACCATGTCCGCAATGTTCCAGTGCTTGCCCACCAGATAGTCGTTGGGGGCCAGCGGCGTCGCTCCCCGGTCCGTGAGATCGTTGCCCGTAGCCTTGGATCCGATGATGGCGAGACGGTTCGACCAGCTGTTCTCCACCGGCTCACCCATGCCGCGCAGCAGGTGCTTGGCGAGGAGCCGGTCAAAGGATTCCGAGAAGAGCGGTCCTTCTCCGCTGAGTGTCGCCCGCCAACTGATCAGAAACGTGCCGTCGGCGTTCAGCGGAATCGTCCGGTCCACACCGTTGGTGCCCGGAAGGAACAACGAGCCGGGTCGAGCCTCCGCCTTCGACAGATCCAAGCCGAGACGCCGCGCCGCGAGCAGGATGCCCATGTGCCAGACCCGGATCGACTCGAAGGGCTTGGCCCCGAAGGACACGGTCCGTCCTTCGTCGTCCTTGTAGGAGTAGTTCCCTTCCGCATCCAGATGGATGAAGTAGGTGTTCGTGTTGCCATCCACGCCCGGAACAACGATGCGATCCGCCTCGAACTTCGCCTGGTCCAGGTTCGCTCCCTGATAGGCCCAGCGCAGCAGGCCGGAATGCCACAGGCGGGGATAGTCGCGAAACGGCTTGGCCCTCCTCAGCACGCCGTCACCATCCGGCGCAGCCGAAATATCGCCCACCGGTGCACCGGTTTTCCGGAAAAGATCTGCCGGCATGATTCCTTCCGTCGATGCAAGCAGACCGATCCCGGTCTGCGTCAAAGCTCCGGCAAAAAAGTGGTCCCAAGGAACCTCCGAGCCGTCGGCGAGCCGGAGAACCTGGTCAGCTCTTTCCTCCGCGAAGATCACGTCGAACGCGGCGGCGGTGGCCCCTTCATTGGCGAGCTCTTCCGTGACGTGGCCGTGGAGATGACGGGGCCAATACAACCCGAACTTGGGACCCAAGGTGCCGTCGCTGATGACCCGGATGGAAGAATCCGTGATGAGCACGAACCCGAACGGGGATTCCGAGATTTCGTCCGGCGGAACCCGGGAAGCTGCCAACTTGACCCGGTAGTCGTAGGTAACCCACTCGGCCCGCCGAAGCCACCAAGCGGAACCGACCCACTGCGGCAGCAACTCAACCACCGCCATCAATGCCACAATCACCGAGGTGATGATAATCGGCACGAGTGAGCGTGTGCGTTTCATGGAAAGAAAAAAGCCCGGAGCAACTGAAGCTGCTCCGGGCACGGACTGTAAATCAGCAAACGTTTATCGTAGCTGCTGACCTCGGAATCTGTCCCTTAACCACCGGTGGTGGGAGCAGGAATCTCTCGGACGACAGCCGAAGTGTTTTCTTCCGGATTGATGATCTGGGGAGTGGTGTCCAAATCAATCACGGTGCCGTAATCAGGGATAATGAAACCGTCGGCATAGCTCTGAGGCGTAGTGGAAGGCTTGCCAGTGATCGTGAAAGGACCGTAACCCGGAATGTTCACGGTCTCACCGACGGCAACATCACCCGTGATGAAGGATTCACCCGCGTTGAGAACCACCGTTACGACCCCGCCCGGCGTGGTTTCGGCCACATCGCAGGTGCCGTCAATGGCCGAGTAGATCGTGATGCGCTTGCCATTCACCGTGGTTGTGTAGACATGGATCTTGGTGCCGCGAATTCCCGCCACACCGCCGGGGGTCTTCACTTCGTAGCGAGCTCCGGCCGCCAGCTTGCGGACGTTGGCTCCCACCGCGCCGTCGGCAAGGTTCAGTTGGGTGTCGATGACTTTCACACCGGCTGCGCTGCCGCCAGCAAGCTTGTCGAGCTTGAGGGTTGAGTTGGGCTGAACCGCGATCACGGAACCTTCGATGGACAGGATAGAAGCCTTGCTGGCGGTCGCAATGATCGCGCCTTCAGGCAAAGAAGCACCGGTCTGGAGAGGGAGCCAGACATCGGACGAAGTCGAATAGCGCGAACCCTCGCCCGCCGTTGTGACCTTGGCTTTACCAGCCTTCACCTGTGCATGGGCGTCGGAAAGCCCCCCGCAGACTGCGAAGAGACCCAGCGCAGCGGCGTAAACCGAGAGAGTTGCTGTTTTTTTCATAGAAAATGCTCCAGAATGTTCCGTGTTACCGCCGGGAAAATAGAAAGCCGATGGATCGTGTCAAACCAAAAGCTCTTGCAACCGGCTGGGATAGTATCGGCGACGGGCTCAAAGCCTTAAAATAAATCACCGGTGTCACGAAACGTATTCGCGCGGGTCGGTGATGCGTCCGGCAATCGCGCTGGCAGCCACGGTCGCGGGCGACGCGAGGAAAACCTGCGATTCCTTGTGCCCCATGCGTCCCGGGAAATTCCGGTTCGTGGCGCTGATGCACTTCAAGCCGGGCTGGTTCATGCGGCCAAAGGTATCCACCGGCCCGCCCAAACAGGCGGCGCAGCCGGCGTTTTCGGTCATGCGGACTCCGGCGTCCTCCAGGATTTGCCAAATGGTCTTGCCGCCCCAGCGCGTGGACTGGAGTTCATGGACGATGTCCGGAGTCGCCGGAACACCGAAGGTATCGATGGTGACCTTTCGGCCTTGGAGCACGCGGGCAAATTCCACGAAGTCGCTGGTTTTGCCGCCGGTGCAGGATCCGACATAGGCCCGGTCCAGCTTCACGTCCGTCATTTCTTTGGCCTTCTTCCGTTGGCCCGGATCGGGGTGGCACGCGACCGTCGGCTCCAGCTTGTCGAGATCAACCACGAATTCGTAAACGAACTTCTGGTTATCATCGGCCTCCACCGGTTCGTAGTTTGCCTTGGTGCCGTTCAGGCGGGTCCGAGCATCGACATATTCCGCCGTGCGGGCGTCGAACGGGAAAATGCCGTTCTTGCCGCCCGCCTCGATGGCCATGTTGGCCACGGTCATCCGGTCATCCATCGTCAAACTGGCCACGCCTGGACCATCGAACTGCATCGCACGATAAGTGGCTCCATCAAAGCCAATTTCGCCGATGACATGCAGGATGATGTCCTTGGCCATCACGCCGGGCTGCAGCGCGCCTTCCAAGCGGAACCGCATCGTTTCCGGAACCTTGATCAGCAGCTTGCCGGTGCCCATGACGAAGCCAGCGTCGGTGTTGCCGATGCCGGTGGCGAACTGGTTGAACGCGCCCGCCATGCAGGTGTGGGAATCGGTGCCGAACAGAATCTCACCAGGCCGGGTGTGGCCCTTGGCGGGCAAGGCCGCATGGCAAACACCCGCATAGTTGGAGCCATACTGCCGCTTCAGCAAACCCTTGGCGGGATCGAACTTCCACTGGCCGTTGGGATCGTCGATCACGTCGTAGAAATACGGCAAATCCTGTTCACGGGAAAACTCCCGCAAAATGTCCACGTTGCGGTTGGACTTCGAGTCGGCGGTGAAGATGTAGTGGTCGGGAATGATGACCACCTTCTTGCGGTCCCAGACCTTGGCGTTCTGGCCGAATTCGCGTTTGAAGACACCGATCGTCCCCGGTCCGCACACGTCATGGGTCATCAACACGTCGGCGTTCACCCAGATGTTGTCGCCGGCTTGAACCGTCGCTTTGCCGGCCGCACGGGCCAGAACTTTTTCGGTCAGCGTCATAAATTCGAGACCCGGAAGCTAATGGACGCCCCGGACCGCTGCAACGCGGAATCAGGCCATGTCCCGGACGGTCTTCGTTTTCGCAATCGGCGCTTGCCCAATTCCTCCCCAATCGCTAACCAATTTCCCGTCCACCGCTGTTAACCCTAAGGAGTCCATCTCTCAGTCCATCCATGAAACGTCTGTTTGCCCTACTGGCCCTAGTCCTGTTCACCGCCGCTGGCACGACGCTGGTCGCCCCGTCCGCCTTCGCCGCCGATGCGGGTTCCGCCACGGAGAAAAAGCCCGCCAAACCCCGCGCCCGCCCCGTTAACGGCAAGGTCGAAGTCATCGACAGCGCGATGAAGACGATCACCCTGAGCGGCGAGAAAAAGCAGGTTCTCCACGTCACTTCGGAAACGACCATCAACAAGATGGGCAAGCCCGCCCTGTTCTCCGACATCGTCGTCGGCGAGACCATCGGCGGTTCGGTCGTCGAGGAAGACGGCAAACTGAAGCTGAAGAGTCTCCGTATCGGACCCAAACCCGAGACGGAAAAGCCGGCCAAAAAGCCGAAGAAGACCGCCGAGTAACCAACCGAGTTCTAATCTTACCCGAGGCGGGCTTCGGCCCGCCTTTTTCATTTTTTTCATTTTCAACCGGCCCGCTCCGTTCCGCCCATCACCCACGCTCCACCGATCATCGTTTTTCGGACAGGTCCCGCCGGATGGACCACGGATTCGTAGCCGGTTCCGGAAGGATTGGGCACCACCACCACATCGGCCTGCGCTCCGGCTGACAGTTCCCCCAAGACTCCAGCGCTGCCCATGGCCTTCGCTCCGTTGACCGTGGCCATGCGCACGATGGTTTCCGGCGAAACCGCCACATAGTTCGCAGCGAAGATCCGCATTTCGTCAAAGAGGCTCAGCTTCGGCACCACGCCTTTGTTCGCCGTCAAACTCGCCGCGCTGTCGGTGCCAATGCACACGTTGACCCCGGCTTCGGCCAAGGCCGCGTAAGGGAACGATTTGTGTCCGAAGTAGGCCCGGCTGGACGGGCAATGCACCACATGCGCGCCCGCCTCGGCCAAGAGCTTCGCGTCATCCATCCACAGATGGTTCACGTGCGCTGCGATGAATCTCGGCCCCAACAACCCTTGGGCCGCCACCGCCCGCACCGGCGAGCCCAGCCCGCAATCCGCCATGTCCCGCTGGCTTTTCAGCCACTCGAACAACGGCCCGCGCCGATACATGAACATCTCGAACTCCGCCTGCGATTCCGCGACGTGCGTGCTCACCAGCCAATCCCGCTGCCGGGCCCGTTCCGCGCAAAGCCGCAGCAGCTGCGGCACGGTGGAATACGGCGCATGCGGGGACAATCCAGCGGAAGAACGACCTGCGCCGACGCGCTGGATGACCCGTTCCGCCTCTTCCAAGATCTCGGCCGGTGAACGCCGGCTCTTCACTCCGGTCATCTCGATCAGCGAACGCACCCGCAGCGGCGTGGCCGCGAGCACGTCCGGCAACAGTTCCGGCACCGCCTCGATGTCCACCACGCTCGTCGTGCCCGACTCCAGGAGCTGTTTCGCGCCGTTGAGCCACGAGCGCCGGTAATCCTCCGGCGTCCACGTGCCCTTCAGCATGGTGATCGCCTTGACCCAGTCCGCGAAGTTCAGCCCCGGCCGCAACTGGCCCGCCATGTCGCTGTAGTCGAGATGGCAATGGGCGTTGATCAGGCCGGGCAAGACCGTGACCTCGCCCAAGTCCTCGACAGCTCCGCTCCAGTCGCGGGAAAGCTCGCGCCAAGGACCGACGGCGACGATTCGGTCATCACGGATGGCGACGGCGCCGTCCTCGATGGGCGGCGTCACGACGGGCAGGACGGTTCGGGCTCTCAGCAGCATCGGGGCAAAAAAACAGGATCGGGAATTCACTCCCGATCCTGGATCACGCGGGACCTTGGTTCAGAGGCCGGCGTCGCGGCGGCTGCGCTTGGACTTGGCCGCCTCGGTGTGTTTCCGGTTCTTGGTCTTGTTGTGCTTCTTGCGGAGCTGCTGCTCGATCTTCTTCGTCACAAGATCGATCGCCGCGTAGAGATCGCTCTCGAAATCCTCGGCGAACAGATCGGGACCGGGAACGGAGAGCCGCATGGAACAACCGAACGCCTTCTCAGGAGACCTGGTGTTGTCGTGCTCGACGATGACACGGGCGTTGATCGCCCTCTGGTCGAGGTGGTCGAGCTTTTCGATTTTCTGGACGATGTGGTCTTCGATCCCCTGGGTGAGCTTGATGTTGTGGGTCGAGAGAATGAGTTTCATAGAGCTTTGCTTCGGGGCCAACTTCCACCGAATGCATCGGCGAATCCACCCGAAATTTTCAATCCACAACGCGCTTCTTGTCCGGTGATCGCCGCGGCTACATCTGCTTCAGGCATTGCGTGAGATACGGCATGAGCTGCTTTTTCCGCGAAACCACTCCGTCCAGCTTGTAGAGGCCGGCCGAGATCTCCGGGTAGTCGATGCGCTTGAGGAACCCCTTGTCGCCCGTCACCAGCAGCACGGAGCTCTGCAGCACCACGTCCGTGACCAGCAGCGAGGAGAAGAAGTAGCCGTTCTTCGCGCGATACGCCTCCAGCGCGGCCATCACCGAGTCCTGCCGCTTCCAGAACTGGTCGAAGCCCACCTCCTCGATCTGCGCCACGCTGAAGGTCTCGCCCTGCTCGGTGTATTCCTTGCAGTCCGTGGTGATCGCCTGTTCCGGCGTGCGCGAGATCAGCACCGAGCCCGAGGCGAAGAGCTGCTCGGTAAACTCCGTCGCGTTCACCCCGGCGATCTTCTCCAGCCGCGCCAGGATCGCCGCGTCCTTCTCCGTCGTGGTCGGCGAGGTCAGGTTCAACGTGTCGGAGACCAGCCCGGCCAGCAGCAGCCCGGCGATGGGCGCGGGCAGCTCCACGTTTTCGCGGAAGAAACAGTCCGCCACGATCGTGCTCGTGGAACCGACCGGCTCGTTGCGGAAGAGGATCGGATACGTGGTGGAGAAGGTGTTGATCCGATGGTGGTCGATCACCTCGAGGATCGGCATCAGCTCCGCGCCGTTGACCGCCTGGGAAAGCTCGTTGTGGTCCACGAGGATCAACTGCCGGTCCACCTTCTTCAGCAGGTCGGTCTTGCTGAGGATGCCGACCACTTCTTGATGGTCCCCCAGCACCGGGAAGGCCTGGAACTGCGAGGCGACCGCCAGCCGCTCCGCGTCGCACAGCAGCTCGTCGTCGCGGAAGGAGAGGAACTGCTCGTTCATCATGTTCCGCACGCTGATGGCCGAGCGGCAGAGCATCGCGGTAGTGGCGGAATCGTGCGGCGAGAGCAGCACGCTCACCTCGTTCCTCCGCGCGAGATCGACGATGGCCGGGTCCACCTCCAGCCCGCCGGTCACGATGATGACGCGCACGCGGCCGCGCACGGCGATCTCCTGAACGCCGATGCGGTCGCCGACCACCACGACCAGCTTCTCCGGCGGATACTGCGGCATCCGCTTGGCGAAGGACTCCTGCTTCATCGCCGCGATCATCAGGATCAGCTCCTCGTGCCGGTCGGGTTCGACCGCGAAGAGCATCTTGGCGCCAAGCGTGCGCGCCAGGTTCCGCACCGAGGCGGAGACCCGGCGGGAATCGAACACCCGGTTCGGCGCGGGGAAGAAGAACTTGGAGACCTTGAAGAGCGAGAGCAGCCCGTGGCACCTCCGCGCCTCGTCCAGGATGGGCAGCACGCGGATGCCCCGGTTCTCCATGATGCCCATCGCCTCGCCCACCGTCGTGTCCGGCAGCACGGAGACGACGTTCGCCGCCATCACGTCGCGGACTCGGGGAGAGACGTCGGGCACGAACTTCGGCGGGGCCACGCCGAACTTCTGGAGGACGAAATCGATCCGGTCGTTGATGTCCCCGCAGCGGGCCGCCACGGCGTCCGCCATGCCCGTGCGCCGCTTGTATTCCGCGTAGCCGACCGCCGAGCAGATCGCGTCGGTGTCCGGATTCTTGTGCCCGATGACTAGGATTTCGCTCATGACAGACGACCGCCCGCGTTCGTGCGGTCGGGTCCCTCAAACCAAGGACGCGCGGATACTCGGGAAAGCCCCGCGAATGTCCAACCCGCAATCGGGCCGCCGACCAAACCGGTCTTTGCCCCGGGCCGCAAATGGCGTTTGAATGACGCCGTGACCGGGGATTCCCCCAACCCTCCAGCCCCAGCCTCGCCCCAGGTCCGGGGCAAGCTCAAGCTGCTCCGCCGCCTGCGTTGGCGCATCTGGCGGCACGAGCGCCTGC
The DNA here is from genome assembly GCA_965650815.1 of uncultured bacterium. Taxonomy (GTDB): domain Bacteria; phylum Verrucomicrobiota; class Verrucomicrobiia; order Limisphaerales; family CANJSG01; genus CANJSG01. The sequence goes on along the minus strand of CBFGQE010000060.1, from coordinate 414 downwards.
GCCTGACGGAATGGCAGATCCTCCTCGCCTGGGCCGCCGGCATCGGCCTCCTCTCCGGCTTCGTCGCCATCGGCTTCAAGGAGCTGCTCCAGTGGACCCACCTCCTGATGACCGGGTGGGATGGCGACGTCGTCGAGTCCTTCGACCACCTGCCGCCGTGGCGGCGCGTCCTCACACCCGCGCTTGGCGGCGTGGCCGCGGGCATCGTCCTCGTGCTCGGGCGCCGGATCGCCAAAACCCGGAGCACGACCGACTACATGGAGGCCATCGGCCTGGGCAACGGCCGCATCCCGGTCCGCGCCAGCCTGCTGAAGAGCCTCGCCGCCACCTTCAGCATCGCCTCCGGCGGGTCCATCGGCCGCGAAGGCCCGATGGTGCAGCTCTCCTCGATGGTCTCCTCGCTCGTCGGCCGGG
>CBFGQE010000059.1:0-11036 GCA_965650815.1 uncultured bacterium | reverse complement strand
ATCAAGGGCGGCATGAAGAAATACGCCATCACCAACCCGATCTTCCAGCCGAGCCCCGTGGAGCCGAAATACACCCGGCACCTCATCTTCGAGGGCATCTCCGTGGACGAGAAGGGCAAGCAGTTCTACCTCGACCCGCACGTCGCCTACCGCCAGGCCTGCTTGAATGCGATCAACTACATGAAGAAGTTCGGCTACACCGGCGAACAGGCCTACGCCATCCTCGGCACCGCGCCGGTGGAGGGCCGCATCAGCGGCATCGTCGACATCCCGAACGCCTGCGCCACGCTCTACCTGCCCACGGAGATCTTCGCCTTCGACATCCTGCCCAACGCGGCCGGACCGAAGAAGATGCTCAACGGCAAGATCGACCTCGCCACCACGACCTGAACCCCGCCGGGCCCCGCGCCCGGCTCTTAATCTTGGTCTCCATCATTCTCTCCATCGGCTTCGTTGGGCCGACGGGCTTGGGATTGAGATGAAAAGTGAGATTAAGATTAAGGGCCGGAGTGAGCCTGGGCCCATTTTCCTCAACCCTATCGCACCATGCCCCTCTACGAATTCCATTGCCCGGAGTGCGGTCCATTCGCCGAACTGCGCTCCATCGCTCAACGGGACCTGCCCATGCAGTGTCCCGAGTGCAGCCGGAAGGCCATCCGTCAGGTCTGCGCGCCCAATCTCGCGCTGATGGCGCCGAATCTCCGCCAAGCCCACGCCCGCAACGAAAAGAGCCAGCATGAACCGCGCGTAAGCGGCACCCATAGCTGCGGCAGCCGCTGCGGTTGCGGCACAAAGCCGGGAGTGAAGCTCGGCAAGGCGAACCGCAACTTGGATGTGCCCAAGCTCGGGAAGTTCCAGACCACGCGGAAAAAGACGATGCGCCCTTGGATGCTCGGGCATTGAAAAGACCCGATTCGGTTTGAAGGCATCACGCTCCCAATAGTCTCCCTCACGGGCGTCGATTGCAGCCCGGGAGCATCTCGCTACGGTCTATTGTTCGAGAGCACTCTAGAATTGCACCGCTTTGACCAATAATGCGATTTGCCGCACTGACGCGCTCCCGGGAAACTGTGGGCCATTGGAGAATGGAGCGGGAACGGGTTGGGTGATCCTTGAGAAAGGACCGGAAGATGAAAGGGAAGGGACACGCGGTGGAGGATTGGCTCAATGTTCCCAAGGGGGCGACCTCGCGGACGTGACCGTCCGCGCTCCTATCCAAAGTCATGGTTCCGGCTTGGCCGGGCTGTTCGAGGCCCTCAGCTCACCGTCCACCCCGTTGGCACCACAGCGCCGTGACGACGCCCCATACGAGGTTGAAGAAGACCACGCCGATGGGCGTGAACTTGTTCAGCACCATCCCGAAGAGCCCCGGCGGCACGTGCAGCGGATAGAGCGCGAGCAGTTGGCAGGCGCTGGGGACTAGGCTCAGGACGAGGCCGCGCAGGATCGGCCGCTTCTTTCCGAGCGGGACGATGAACAGCAGTCCCCAGACGCCGCCCCAGACAATGCGGGGATAGACCCAGTTCGGCGGGAAATCGGGCACGAAACCGTAGCCCTTGATCCGGATGGCCAGCGTCACCACCGCCCAGAGCGCGGCGGCATTGGCCAATCCGCCGATCGCTCCTCCGGCGAACGGGACTGAAACGGCTCGGATCAGGTCTTTCATTCCAAAGCAGCGGGCAGATCAGCCGGCGCGGCCGGAAGTGGTTCCGGTTCTTCCGCCATAACCAACGTCGGCGCGGCCGTTTCCTGGCAGGTGACTTCCACCCGAAGGTGCGTCGCGCCGATGGCGGCCATCTGTTTCTGCACGCAGCCGAGCGCGAGTTCCGGCCGGTTGCAGTCACCGCTGAGGTGGCCGAGGAAGAGGTGCTTCAGCTCGGCGTTCATCACCTCGGTCGCGACCTTGGCAGCGGCCTCGTTGGAGAGGTGGCCGTGGCGGCTGAGGATGCGCTGCTTCACGCTCCACGGCCGCTTGGTGTCCTCGGTCAACAGGCCGTGGTCATGGTTGGCCTCCAGGAGCAGGACGTTGGCGGTGCGGACGCGTTCGAGGATCAGCTTGGTGGCGTGGCCGAGGTCGGTCAGAAAACCGATGCGCCCGGCAGCGGTGTGGAGGAGGAAGCCGACGGGATCGTAGGCGTCGTGCGGCACGGAGAAGGTGTCGATGCCGATCTCGCCCACCTCGAAGCTCGCGCCGGTCTGGAAGACCCGGAAATTGAGCGTCGTTTTCAACGCCGTCTCGATGGCTTCGCGCGTGAGCCGGTTGCAATAGACGGGCAGCCCGAGCTTCCCGGCGAGGACGGCGAGGCCCTGGATGTGGTCCGAGTGTTCGTGGGTGACGATGATGCCGGTGAGGCTTTCGGGGGACCGGCCGATGGCGGCGAGGCGTTGGCGGATCTGGCGGCCGCTGAACCCGGCGTCGATCAGCAGGCGCGTTTCGCCCGCTTCGAGGTAGGCGCAATTGCCGCCGGAACCGCTGCCGAGAATGGTGAACTGGACGGACACCCGGCGAACGGTAGGGAGCGTCGCCGGACTGTGAAGCCAATTCCTGAAACCGCTGGGCCGCGCCTCAAGACAGCAAGGACGATGCCGAGTTAATCCTTGAGCCGGAACCTTCCGGTCCTAGACTCCAGACCCGATGTCGCAAGGCATGCATCTCTCGCAGCGGATGGCACTTTCCCAAGTGCTGGCCCCGCAGCTCCAGCAGTCGCTGGCGCTGCTGCAAGCGCCCACCTTGGAGCTGCGCACCTTGGTTGAGCAGGAATTGGCCCAGAATCCGATCTTGGAGGAGGTGGCCATCGCCGAGGGCGACCAGGAGACCCGGACCAACGAGGAAGGTGCCGCTGCGGCCGAAGCCGCCGATCCTGCCGAACCTCCCGCCGACACCCAGTTCGATCCCGCCACGGAAAAGGAGTCGAACGAGCCCGTGGACGATTTCCAGGCCGAGTTCGAGAAGCTGGTGCAGATCGACCAGGAATGGCGCGACGTCTTCTCCGCCAGCAACGCGCCGCTTCGCCAGTCGGACGACGCGGAAGAAAAGCGTCAGTTCATGTTCGATTCGCTGACCGTCGGCGAGTCGCTCCAGGAAAGCCTCCTCGAACAGGTGCGCCAGTCCGATCTGCCGAAGGATGACTACTCCGTGGCCGAACTGCTGATCGGCAACATCGACGAGCGCGGCTTCCTCAAGACCGGCCCGGCCGATCTCGCCGCAATGACCGGCCTGCCCTTGGAGAAGCTGGAAGCGGTGCTGAAGGTCATCCACGGCTTCCACCCCGCCGGCATCGGTGCGCGCGACCTCCAGGAATGCCTCCTGATCCAGCTGGAGCGGATCGGGAAGAAGAACTCCCTCGAATACCAGATCGTCCAGGACCACATGGACGCGTTGACGCGGCGACGGTTGCCCGAGATCGCGCGCGGCTGCGGCGTGGAGATCGACGAGGTGCAGGACGCCATGGAGGAGATCGCCAAGCTCGATCCCCGGCCCGGCCGCCAATACCAGGACGAGGAGATCCGCTACGTCGTCCCCGAAGTCTTCGTCACCAAGCAGAACGGCGAATGGGTCGTCAGCACCAACGACGAGCACGTCCCCCATCTCCGCATCAGCAACACCTACAAGGATCTCATGGCCACCTCGGGCGCCAACGCCGAGGTCCGCGACTACATCCGCGACAAGATCCGTGCCGGAAAATTCCTCATCAAGAGCCTCCACCAGCGCCAGCAGACGATCCAGAACATCGGCCGCGAGATCGTCAAACGGCAGCGCGACTTCTTCGAGAAAGGCGTCTCCCATCTCAAACCCCTGACGATGGTGCAGGTGGCCGAGGTCGTCGGGGTGCACGAAACCACGGTGAGCCGCGCGGTCTCCGGCAAGTTCATGCAGACGCCCCGGGGCATCATCGAGATGAAGTATTTCTTCACCTCCGGCCTCCAGACCTCCGACGGCGAAGGCGTCTCCAACACCTCGGTGAAGGACATGATCGCGGAGATCTTCAAGAACGAGAACCCGCAGAAGCCGCTTTCCGACCAGGAAGTTGTGAAGATGGTGAAGGAAAAGGGCATCGTCCTCGCCCGCCGCACGGTCGCCAAATACCGTGCCGAGTTGAACATCCTGCCGTCGAACCTGCGGAAGCAGTATTGAGCGGGAGCCCCGCCCGCTTCACCCGACCGGGTGAACACAATCCGTTGGTTCGAGTCTCCCTCCTCGCCTAGTTTCCGGCATCACCGCCATGAAGTCCGGGCGGGAACTTTCGTCGCCGCATGAAGCTTTCATCCGTCCCATTCTCCGCCCTGCTGACCCTCGTGCTGGGATTGCTCGCCACCCGGCCCGCATCGGCCGCCACCGTCGCCCACTGGCGCTTCGAGGCCGGTCCCGCCAATGCGAACGTCGCCCACGCCGGAGCCGCCGGGGCTTTCGACGGTGCGATCCCCGACGTCTCGGGCAACGGCAACCACTTGGCCGCCTGGACCCAGGGCGGAGCTTCGGGCTACGCCTACCGGAGCGACGTGCCTTTCGCGCGGATTCCGGCCAACGGCATGACCAACCGGTTCTGCGTGAAGAACACCGGTTCCTTCCCGGCCCTCTTCACCGCGCCCACCTCCGCCGGCGTCACCGGGATCAACCTGCGCACGATCCGCCCGCTCCGCTTCACGATCGAAGCCTCCTACAAGCCCGAGAACACCGGCGGGCACCGCACCGTCGTCGGTCGCGACGCGCGCAACGTCGCCACTTCCGACGCCAACCGCGCCGCGCTGTATCTCCAGGTGCGGCCCGACGACAGCGTGGGCATCACCTTCTCCGACGTGTCCGGCTTCACCCACTCGGCCTTCTCGCCGCCCGGCGCGATCTACGGCTTCAACTTCGGCTCGAATCCCGAGGGCACGAACGCCCCGTGGTATCACCTCGCGGCCGTGAGCGACGGTGCGACCCTGAAGATGTATGTGAACAATCTGCTCGTCGCCTCGGCCGACCTGGTGGCCAGCGGCAGCCCCGACCGATCCCTCGCCACCGGCACGACCAGCGGCTCCGGTTGGGTGGCCGGAGCTTGGTCCGTGGGACGCGGCCTCTACTCCGGCAACCACACGGACCGGGCTTTCGGCTTCATCGACGAGGTGCGCATCTCCGACGACGCGCTCGCGCCGAGCCAGTTCCTCGCCGCGCCCGTGCCCCGCATCGAGAACGTCCGCCTCTCCGGTTCCACCATCGCCTTCGACGTAGCGGGCGGTCCGCCCCGGGCCACTTGCTCGATCATCGCCGCAACCAACCTGGACTCCGGCCGCGCCCAATGGGCGACCGTGGCCGCCCGGACCTTCGACACCAACGGCAACTTCGCCTTCCTCGCCGCCGTCGATCCCGCGCTCCCGTTCCGCGCGCTGTCGTTGAAGACCACCGTTCCCGCCCCGCCAGCCGCGCCGTTGACCTACTCCCTCGTCGGTGGCAACGAGAACTGGCCCGCCGACATTCGCGCCCGGATCGTCTCCGCAATGGACGGCGCCGTGGCCACCTACAACCGCTGGGGAACCTTCCGCAAACACCTCACCGTCGAATACAATCCCGGCGTGCCCACGGCCGACGCGAACTACGCCGGGCACATCCGCTTCGGCGGCCAGATCGGCTACCGCACCGCCCTGCATGAGATCAGCCACACGATGGGCGTGGGCACCCACTGGGCTTGGAATGCCAACCTGAACAACGGCGTCTGGACCGGCGCGAACGGCATCGCCCTGGTGCGTTCCTTCGACGGCCCCACGGCCAACATCAATTCCGACGGCACGCATTTCTGGCCCTACGGCCTGAACTTCGACAGCGAAGGCTCCACCGAGAACAACCGCCGCCACGTCCTGCTCGTCGCCGCGTTCCGCAAGGACATGGGGCTCGACTGAGATCCAGTCCAGTTGACCCGGCTTTTTCCGGTGGAAGGATTCGCGCCGGACGCCGGACAAGCCGCGCTGAAACCGTGAAAGCTCGTTGTCCGATCACCGCCGCAACGAAGAGGCACGAAGTTTCGTTGCCCGACGTCAACCGTCGCCTGCTCTGCTCTTCCACAGGCAAACCATTGCGGTTGAACGGCTAGAAAGCGACGTCGCCACCGCCGAGGGCCTATGGCACGACATTCGCAGAAGGTGGGACAGAACAACGGTTCCCCACCGGTGACAGCGGCGGAACCGACAACGAAGAAAGCAAAGACCATGATCACTCTCCGCAAAGCCGAAGACCGGGGCCATGCCGACCACGGCTGGCTCAAGTCGCACCACACCTTTTCCTTCGCCGATTACTACGATCCGAAGCACATGCACTTCCGCGCCCTCCGCGTCATCAACGACGACGTGGTGGCCGGCGGCGGCGGCTTCGGGATGCACCCGCACCGCGACATGGAGATCATCACCTACGTGGTCAGCGGCGCGCTCCAGCACCGCGACAGCATGGGCAATTCGGCCGTGATGCGCGCGGGCGACGTCCAGCGGATCAGCGCCGGCACCGGCATCCAGCACAGCGAGTTCAACCACTCGCCGATCGAGCCCGTGCATCTGTTCCAGATCTGGATCTTGCCCGACAAGCACGGCGCGACGCCCGGCTACGCCGAGAAGTCCTTCGCCCAGGCGGAGCCCGGACGGTTCCATCTCGTCGCCAGCAAGACCGGCCGAGACGGTTCGATCCCGATCAACCAGGACACCGACCTGAACCTCGCCCGGCTGGAACCCGGCCAAACGGTGGAGCAGACCATCCGCCCCGGCCGCCACGTCTGGGTGCAGGTCGCCGTCGGCGACGTGACCCTGAACGACGGCACGGTGCTGAAGTCCGGCGATGCCGCCGCGGTGTCGAAGGAAGAGACCGTCCGCCTCCGGGCCAACGCGCCGTCGCAGGTGCTGGTCTTCGACCTGGAGTGAGCTCCGCCCCGGAGCCGAACGCAGCGGGCCAAGGAGGCGTCTCCTTGGCCCGTTTTGCCGGCGGAATGTCCGGCGCCACGGGATTTTCCCTCTGGCCACCCGTTCGACGGACGCGGCACTCTGCGCGCCTCGTTTCATGAGAAAGCCGTCGTTGTTCATCATCTTCCTGACCGTCTTCATCGACCTCGTCGGGTTCGGGATCGTGCTCCCGCTCCTGCCGATCTTCGCCAAGAGCCTCGACGCGAGCGGCCTCGTCATCGGCTGTCTCATGGCCACGTATTCCGCGATGCAGTTCGTCTTCGCGCCCATCTGGGGGCGGCTCTCGGACCGAGTGGGCCGGAGACCGATCCTGCTCCTGAGCACCGCCGGAGCGGCCGTGTCGTATGCCGTCTTCGCCATCGGCTCGGGCCAGAGCGGCACGGCCGCGTTGATCCTGCTCTTCGCCGCCCGCATCGCCGCCGGCATCTGCGGGGCGAACATCACCGTGGCCCAGGCCTACATCGCCGACATCACCCCGGCCGAGGAACGCTCGAAGCGGATGGGCCTGATCGGCATGGCCTTTGGTCTCGGCTTCATTTTCGGCCCGGTCATCGGCGGCTTGGCCCTGAAGTCCGGGCATCTCTCCGCCCCCGGCTGGGTCGCGGCCGGACTCTGCGCGTTCAACTTCGTCTTCGCCTTCTTCCGCCTGCCCGAGAGCCGCCAGCCGGGCTCCGTGCCCGTGGACGAAAGGCCGCGCTTGCAGCAGCTCGTGCATACCTTCCAGCAGCCGGGCGTGGCCGTGCTCGTCACCGTCTTCTTCCTCGCCACCTTCTGCTTCGCCACCTTCGAGACCACTCTCGGGCTGCTCGTGAGCCAGAACTTCGGCCTCCAGTTCGAGAGCCTGAAGGGCGGCATCCACCAGTTCGACCCCAAGGTCACCTACCTCTACGCCTTCTGCGGCATCATCGGTGCCTTCGTGCAGGGCGGACCGCTCGGGAAGATCATCAAGCGCGTGGGCGAACCCTCCCTCATCGCCCTCAGCCTCGTGCTCGTGGGACTGAGCCTCGCTCCCCTGCCCTTCGTCACGAACTGGCCGCTGCTCCTCCTCGTGCTGGCCGTGCTGTCCATCGGCTCCAGCCTGACGCGCCCGCCGGTCTTCGGTCTCCTGTCCAACCTCGCCCCGGCGCACGAACAGGGCGCGACCCTCGGGGCGGCCCAGAGCGCGGGCAGCCTGGCGCGGATCGCCGGCCCGGTCTTCGCCGGCGCGCTCTTCGAGTTCCACCCCTCCTGGCCCTACCTCGCCTGCGGCGCGCTCTCGCTCCTGACCGGCCTGCTCTGTTGGAAATCGCTGAGCCGGGCCGCAGCCCGCGTCGCCCCCCGCGCGCCCGCGCCCGCCAAGGCCGCCGCCTGAGCCCCGGAGGCCGCAGGCCGGGCAAAACTCTGCTTGCTGCTCCTCGCACCTGCCCGTAGTAACTCCCGCGCGGTTCCTGCCGCAGCCGGGCCAGCATAGCTCAGTGGTAGAGCAACGGTTTTGTAAACCGTCGGTCGTCGGTTCGATCCCGACTGCTGGCTCCAGCTTCTTCTTCAGCTTTTCTCTTCGCCGGTTTCGGCCGCTGTGCCCGGTTGGATGATCTCGCTTCCGTCCCCTTGAAAGAACCGCCCGATCTCTTCGGCGGGCTGGTGGGCGATCAGTTCGCGGGCCGAATGGCGGAACCAATCACGGGGCAGCCGCTCGACATAGCCTTCCTCCAAGAACCGCTGGCAGATCAGGACGATCACGCCCCGGTCCGTTTCCGTTCGGATCAACCGTCCGGCCGCTTGGACCACACGGGTCATGCCGGGCTGGAGATACGCCTGTTCAAACCCGTTGCCGTCCCGGTCCTCGTAGTAGCGCCGCAGCAGTTCGCGCTCGAAGCTGGTCTTCGGCAGTCCCGGCGAAACGACCACCACGGTCTCCAGCAGCTTGCCCGGGTAATCCACGCCTTCGGCGAACATCCCGCCCAGCACCGCGAGCAGCAGATGTCCGCCCGTCGGTGGATTGGCCAAGGCGGTGAGCAGCGCATGGCGCTCGGTCTCCGTGGCTCCGGCGGATTGGACCAGCAGCCGAGGCGGCGGGATGGCCGCTGATTGGCCGGGAGCGGACAAGAGTTCCGCCACGCGCTTGAGGAAGTCGTAGGACGGAAGCAGCACCAGCTTGTTGCCGCCGTGCGCCGCGTCGATCTCGGCCAGGAGCCCGGCGATCTGGGGCAGCGCCTTGTCCCGCGCGGCATAGGTGGTCCGCACCTGCGGCGCGATCAGCACGCGCCGGTTTTCGGGCGGAAACGGCGAAGGCACCACCACGGTGCTCACGCGATCCTTTTCCAGGCCCAAGGTGCGGCGGAGCAGCTCGAACGGTTGCAACGTCGCCGACAGCAGGATGGCGGAACCGAGCTGGCGAAAAACCGGAGCCGCCGGAACCGCCGGATCAAGGCAGAGCACCGCCAGCCGCACCGCGCCGGATTTTCGCTCGACGACGACGGTGAATCCGGACTTCGCCGGACTTCCCCCCACGAGTCCCAGCACGGCTTGGAAGCGCAGCAACGCGAAGTGGAAGTCCACGATGGGATCGTCGCCCGCCGCCTGTCGGCGCTGCTGCTTCCAGGCGACGTAGGCGAGGAACAGGGGCTCCCACTTTTGCCATAGCGCGGTGACCGATTGCTGCGGAACCGTCGTCTCCGCCGTTCCGTCCTTGTCCGGCGGCAAGCTGCTTTCGGCGCACGCCGCGAGCAGCGCCTTCGCTTCGTCCAATGCAGACAGCAGATCCGGCACGGGCGCGGCGTTGCCGGAGAGCATGGAGGCGAAGTCGAGCTGCTTTCCGGGCTTCGCCCGTTTACGTCGGCCAAAGCCGGCGGTTCCGGCGGTCTGCGGTTCGAGCTGGCGGACCGCAGAGCGCGCCGCGTCCAGTCCGGCGTCCGTCAGCTCCGGCGAAAAGATCTCGCGGACGCGGTCGGGCAGGTTGTGGGCTTCGTCGATCACCAGCGCCTTGTCTCTCAGCCCTTCGTCGCGGAACTGGGTCAAGGCCGCTCCCGGATCGAAGACGTAGTTGTAGTCGGCCACGACGGCGTCGGCGCGCTTGGCGATCTCCAGTTGCACCTCGAACGGACAGACCTGTTCGGCTCGGGCGGCGGCAAAGACGTCGTCCGGCGAATGGTTGGCTGACGCTTCCATCAACCGGTCGAGCAGCCCCGAACGCTCCATCTTCAGCGGATAGTTCTTCGCATAGGGACAGGCGTCCTCGTGGCAGAGCACGCGGTCGTTGGCGCACATCCGTTCCTTGGCGCGGAGTTGCACGGTGCGGAAGACGCCGTCCGGGTTCATGGCGACGAGCGCCTTCATCGCCATCTGCTGCTGCAGCGTCTTCGAGGTGAGGAACGCCAGTTGCCGGCCGTGCCGGAGGCAATGCCGCAGGACCGGATGCAGCGAAGCGGCGGTCTTGCCGGAGCCGGTCGGGGCTTCGGCCAAAAGATGCCCGCCGGTTTCGAGCGCGTCATCGATGGCGGCGATGAGCCGCTGCTGGCCCGGTCGCGGCGCTTCGTGGGGAAAGGGAAGCCGTGGAGCGAAGGCGGCTTTCCGCGCTCGGGCTTCTTCCAACGTGCGCCATTCGCCGAGCACGCGACGCAGCCGTTTCTCCGTCTCGGCCGCCTGCGTCGCGGGATCGAACGCCACGCGAACGGCGTCTTCCCGGCCGGTCTCGGCCTCGACATAGACCAGCGTGGCCGAAGCGACCGTCCGGCCCAGCCGCGTCCACAGATCGCAGTAGAGCAGGAGCTGGCGGCGATGCCGCTCGAAGGATGGGCCGCTACGTTGGGACGGGCCGGGCAGCAAGGTCGCCGTCTTGAACTCCTCGATGTGCCAGCCGTCGGCGTCTTCCCACGCGCCGTCGATACGGCCGGTGATCGTGATGAACCAGTCGTCGAGCTGGAGCTGGTGCCGGACCGGCAGTTCCTTCCGATACGCGGGATCGGCGGCGATGCGCGAGGCCAGCACCCGCCCGTGCACCTCCGTCCCCAGCGCGAACGAAGCCCAGCCCCCGCGATCCGCGCCGATGCGGGCAAAGCCCATGTCCTCCGCCAGATCACGGACGCTGAGAAACACGGCTTTCGCGCCGTCATCGATCACCACGGACATCGCGCGCC
>CBFGQE010000058.1:0-11093 GCA_965650815.1 uncultured bacterium | reverse complement strand
AGTTCGAGCTGCCCAAGGCCGCGCTCGTCGGCCACATCGGCGATGCCCGCGAATTGCTGCACCAGAAGAAGCACCGCGCCGCGTGGGATTCCACCTGCGCCGCCATCGCGGTGCGTCCGTTCCATCCGGAAGGCTGGCTGCTGCTCGGCCAGATCGCGGCGGACGCGGGCGACACGAAGCTCGCGGCCCGGTGCGTCGATCAGGTGAAGGCGCTGGCTCCGCAATGGAAGCCCGGCAAGGAGGTGGCCAAAGCCCTCCAGAAACGCTCTTCCAAGAAGACGCTCGATTGGCCGTTGCCCGCCGTTTCCGCGAAGCCGCGTCTCACCGTCTGCTTGATCGCGAAGAACGAGGAGCGGTTCCTCGGCCAATGCCTTGCTTCGGTGAAGGACATCGCCGACGAGATCGTGGTGGTGGACACGGGTTCGACCGACAAGACCGTCGAGATCGCGAAGAGCTTCGGCGCGAAGCTCGGCCACTTCGAGTGGTGCAACGACTTCGGCGCGGCGCGCAACGCGGCGCTCGAACTGGCCACCGGCGACTGGATCTTGGTGCTCGATGCCGACGAGGAGCTGATGCCCGAGCATCGGGCCGCGCTCGCGCAGGAGATGGCCGACGCGACCACGATGGCCTGGCGCATTCCGCTGGTGAACGTGGGCAAGGAATCCGACGGCGTGAGCTACGTGCCGCGTCTTTTCCGCAACGCTCCGGCGCTCTTCTACGTGGGCCGCGTCCACGAGCAGGTCTTCACCAGCATCGAGGTCCGCCGTGCCGAGTGGGGCCTGGACAACAAGCTGGGAACCACCCGCCTCCTGCACCACGGCTACACCGACGAGCTGACGCGCGACCGCAACAAGGTGGAGCGCAACCTCAAGCTGCTGGAGCAGGCCATCGAGGAGATTCCCGGCGACGTGAACCTCACCTTCAACCTCGGTCTGGAGATGGTCCGGTCCGGCCGGCTGGACGCGGGATTGGCCCGCTATCGTGAAGCGGCCGAACTGCTCGGAGCACAGTCCGCCGCCGAGATCGTGCCGGAGCTCCGCGAAGTGATCTTGACCCAGTGGATGTCGATCCTGAAGGACGCCGGCCGCTTCGACGAAGTGCTCAGCATCCGCCGCCAGCCGCTCTACGCGAAGGGAACGATCACGCCGTCGATGCACTACATGGGGGGCTTTGCCGCCCTGCGCAGCGGCGACGCGGCGTTGGCCGTCGAAGAGCTGCGCCAGGCGATCGCCAAACGTTCCCAGCCCGGCCTGACGCCCATCCATCGCGAGCTGCACACCTGCGCGCCGGAGCATTGTCTGGCGCTCGCCCACGCGCTACTCAAACAGCCGACGGAAGCGCGCTCCGCCTTTGCCGCCGCCCTGCAACGGACGCCGAACGCCAAACCCGTGGTGCTCGATCTGGCCCGTTTCGAGGCCGGGGAAGGGGACTACGGCCGCGCATTGACCCTCATCCATGAGCTGGTGCTGCGCTCGCCGGAAGACGTGGGCGCATGGCGACTGGGCGCGGGCATCGCGCTGAACCGGCCGGAGGTGCTCGAAGTGGCGCTGGACTGGACGCAGTCGGCTTTGGCCCAGCATCCGGACGACGCGGAGCTGAGGATGCGCCGAGCCGAGGCCTTGCTGTTGGGCGATCGTCCGGCCGAGGCGCTGCCGTTCTTCCAGAGCCTGGGCGCAACGGCGTCCGCCTCGTCCTTGGCGGCACGGACCCTCTGCGAACTGGCAACGGCCGCCGGAACGGTGGCCGGTTCCACGGGCGGAAGCGATCTCAGCCAGGCGTTTCTCCAGTGGTATCGCCGCTTGGTGGATTGGAACGCGGCGGAAACCGTCCAGCGGTTGAACGGCCGGTTGGAGGACGTGGCGCGGGTGTTCCCCGCCGCCGGAAAAGTTTTGCGGACCGTGCTGGCGGACGTCGCTTCCTGAGCGCGCGCCTTGAGCGGGAACAAGTTCGGCGTCCGGGCCGTCGTCGAGGCGGTCCGGACGTTTCTTTTGGGGCACCGGAACGTTTTTGGAACCTCAAGAAAGGCCGCTTGTGGCCGATTCCTTTACAGCATGTCGATGCCTGAACCCAATGCGGCGGGAAAACGCCCCGGAACCGAACACGTCGCCCGGCCTGTTGCGCGCGGTGGAGCCGGCTTTGCGCGGCGCATCCTTTCCATGATGTTGCTCGGCGGGCTGATCAGCGCCGCCGGGTGCGGCGCGCTCGGCTGGGTGTTGTGGCAGGCGCTCGGCGACGGACGGGTGGTGACGCAGCGGATGTCGCAGGGGCTGAACCAGACCTACTACGGGCTCGAGGCCGTGACGGCTTCCTACAATCTCATGCCCGCGCTGCTCCAGGAGAAGGATCCGGACAAGCTGGAGGCCTTGTTGCTGAAGTTCGACGCCCTGAAGAACGACGCTCACACGAAGCTGAAGACGGGCAACGCCGGGGATGCGACCCTGCAGCGGTTGAAGGAACTGGAAGGCGTGCAGGACCGCGTCCGCGACGAGGTGCTCAAGGGACGGTTGGCCCAGGCGGGCGAGATCTTGATCGCGGAAGGCGGCGACCGCTTCTCGGCCGTGCTGGAGGCTTTGCGCGGCGAGCGCGAGGCGGACATGAAGTCGGCCGACGAGCTGGGCGTGCAGCTGGAGCAGGGCACTTGGCGGCGGGCGTCGCTGACCCTGGGAGCCGTCGCGTTCTTCGCGCTGGTCTTCGGAGTTTTCGCGGTGCGGCTGGTGCGCCATGCGGTGAAGGAACTGCGCGAGATGTCCGCGGCGCTCGAATCCGCCGCCGCCATCGTGGAGGGGAGCACCGGGGAATTGCAGCGCAGCAGCCAGGCGCTGGCCGAAGGCGCCTGCGACCAGGCCGCCTCGCAGGAGGAGACGAGCGCGTCGCTGGAGGAGATCTCCAGCATGGTGCGCCGCACGAGCGACGATTCCACGCTGGCCCGGAAGCTTTCCCTCGAAGCCCGCGAAAAGGCGGAGGTCGGCGCGCAGGAGATGCGGCGGATGCAGGAGGCGATGGACGCGATCCAGGCCGCCAGCGACGGCATCTCGAAGATCCTGAAGACCATCGACGAGATCGCGTTCCAGACGAACATCCTCGCCCTGAACGCCTCGGTCGAAGCCGCCCGCGCGGGCGAGGCCGGGTTGGGTTTCGCGGTCGTGGCCGACGAGGTCCGCAACCTCGCCCAACGCAGCGCCAAGGCCGCGCGCGACACCGGTGAGCGCATCGAGGAATGCATCACCCGCAGCCGCGCGGGCGGAGAGATTTCGCGGCAGGTGAGCGCGAGCCTGGACGAGATCCTCGACCGCGTCCGCCGCGCGGACCAGCTCGTCGAGGCCATCGCCCAGGCCGCCAACGAGCAGAGCCGGGGCGTTTCCCAGGTCGCCACCGCCGTGCAACAGATGGACGCCGTGACGCAGCGCAACTCCGCCTCGTCCGAGGAGACCGCCGCCGCCGCGCAGCTCCTGCGCGAGGAGGCCGACGCGCTCAACCGCATGGTCGGCCGTCTCCACCGGCTGGTGGAGGGTGAAGGCCGCGAGGCTTCCGCGAAAAAGCCGGCGCAACATCGGTCGCCCGCCGCGCCCTCCGGCACGAGGACGCTGGTTTCCGCGCCGCGTCGCGGTGCCGCCCCGGCCGTTCCCGACTCCGCGCTGTCTAAAGAGGATTTGACGCTCTTCCGATGAACCACCCGTGGCCCGGGACAGAGAACCATCCGCGGCCCGCCCGATTGATCCCATGAAAGCATCCCGCACCCTCACCATGATCCTGGGCTTGGCCATCGCCGCCGCTTCCGTCGGCGCGGCCGAGATCGCGCCCGCAGTCCAGGCGAAGATCGACGCCAAGCTGAAGCAGGTCCAGGAATGGGCCGCCGATCCCGTCGTGGTGGGAGCGGTCAAGGCGCAGAACGACGCGCCGCCCGCCGAACACTCTGCCATGACGCAGGCCAAGTGGAAGGAGCTGCCGGTGCTCGATCCTCTGGTGCGTAGCTTCACCAAGAACCCGGTCGCCACGCTCCTGAAATCCAAGAAGGACGACTCGGTTTCCGAGGCGTTCGTGTCGTCGGCCGATGGCACCAAGGTCGCCTTTCTCGCCAAGACCTCCGGCTGGAGCCACAAGGGCAAGGACAAGCACGAAGTGCCCATGACCGGCAAGACCTGGCAGGGCGAGGTCGAGACGGACGAGTCCACCGGCCTCCAGCAGATCCAGGTGGGCGTGCCGGTGCTCGATGGCGGCAAGCCGATCGGCTCGCTCGTGGTTGGTCTGAGCCTGAGCAAGCTCGGTCTCTGATTCGATTTCCAGGTTGGGTGCGTTCAGCGGCGGCCGCCGTTTTCGGGGCCGCCGCTTTCGTTTTCTCGACGCGGCGATTTGTCCGTTGTCCGGGCTGCGTTGCGGGGCAAGATCGCCGCGTGAGCCAGATCACGCCCAGCCAGTTGTCCGTCCGCCTGCAATCCGCCGACGCGCCAAAGCTCCTCGATGTCCGCGAGCCGGAGGAGCACGCCTTCGCCGCGCTGTCCGGCTCGAAGCTGATTCCGTTGGGCGAGCTCGCCGAACGCGTGGACGAAATCGAGGCGTGGAAGGACGCGGAAGTGGTCGTCTATTGCCACCACGGGGTGCGGAGCCTGCAGGCCATCGGGTTTCTCCGGCAGGCGGGGTTCCGGCGGCTGGTCAACCTCGCCGGAGGCATCGACCGCTGGTCGCTGGAGGTCGATTCCGCGACGCCGCGCTACTGAGGCGCGAAGCCTCCGCCGGTCACGTCGGCGCGGAAACTTTCCGTTGCCGCAGGCCATCCTGCCCCAGCGCCCACCCGTTGAAGGTTGCGCGAGCTCCGCGTCGGAGCTTCGACCGTGCGGCTTACCGGAGAGCCGATCCCGCTGTTTCTCGCGCAGAACAAAAAGGCCCCGACTCGTTCGCCGGGGCCTTCTCGTTTTGGCTTGGTTTCGCCTCAGCCCTTCTTCGCTCCGCCCAGCCAGCGATAGACGCCGCCGGCCAGCACCGCGCCGAGGATCGGGGCCACCCAGAAAAGCCAGAGCTGCGAGAGCGCCCAGCCGCCCACGAAGATCGCCGGGCCGGTGCTGCGGGCCGGGTTCACCGAGGTGTTCGTCACCGGGATGCTGATCAGGTGGATCAAGGTCAGGCCGAGCCCGATGGCCACCGGGGCGAAGCCTTTCGGCGCACGCTCGTCGGTCGCGCCGAGGATGATCATCAGGAACATGAAGGTCAGGACCACTTCGGCCACGAAGCCCGACGCCATCGAATACTTGCCCGGCGAATGGTCGCCGTAGCCGTTCGAGGCCAGTCCGCCCGCAAGCGAGAAGCCGTCCTGGCCGCTGGCGATGAAATACAGCACGCCTGCGCCCGCCACCGCGCCGAGCACCTGCGCGACGATGTAGGGAACGAGTTCACCGGCCTTGAACCGTCCGCCCGCCACGAGGCCGAAGGTCACGGCGGGATTCAGATGGCAACCGGAGATATGGCCGATGGCGTAGGCCATCGTGAGCACGGTCAGGCCGAAGGCGAGCGACACGCCGAGCAGGCCGATGCCGACACCGGGGAAGGCGGCGGCCAGCACGGCGCTGCCGCAGCCACCGAAGGTGAGCCAGAAGGTTCCGAGGAATTCCGCGAACGCGCGTTTCGAGAGGGGCATGTTGGTCTCCTATATGTGGGTTGAGGTTGGGGAACGACAACGACCGACGGCGGTCAGAATGCCGGTCCCCCGGTCCTCGGCAAGCTCCCCGATGGCGACATTCCCGTGGCAGAGCGAAAGGGCATAGGCTCCCGCCAAGTCGCCAACGGAGGGAATGGCGTATCCGTCCCGGCTGTGGGTTGTCGAAGCATCTTGCGCCGAGCTGGCTGGCGGCAAGATGCCACCAGGACAGCCCGCGAGACGCGGCCGCTACAGAGAGACGCAGTTCCGGCCGGAGCCAGTGCCCTACTGCCGCCTGGCTTCCGAAATCGGCAACTGGTGGGCCCCGACGGTGGGCGGGCGGTCCTGCGGCACGGTGTTCCCGAAGAAGTCGCGTCCGCCGTTGTCGGGGACGATCCGGCCAATCGGCAGCCCGATCGAGTCCTTCAGCTTGAAGCCTGCGAGCGAGGCGAAGCCGTCGCCGCCGGAACGCGGATCGATCAAGGATGGACGGTTGGTCGAGGCGTTGGCGTCCGGCGGCGGGTCCACGTGGACGCCGAAGAAGACGTTGTTGTCGAAGAGCCGATTGACGCTGCGGCCCCAGCGATAGGTGGCGCGGCCTTCGACGAAGAAGAGGTTGTTGTAGAACTGCGTCCCTTCGTTGAACCCGCCTTCCCATTCGTCGAAGAGGAGCAGCGCCACGTCCTGCTGCGGGCCGAGATAGACGGTGTTGTTGTAGATGCGGGTGTTGCGGGCGTTGCCGCCGAAGTGGAAGACACGCGCGGTGTCCACGCCGTCGTTCCGGCTGATGTTGTAGCGGATGACGGTGTCGGTGTTGTAGGAGCGGCCCGGGGCACAGATCAGGAAGAAGCCGCCCTCATTGTCGTGGCTGTAGTTGTATTGGAAGAGCGACCGGCGGCAGCGGTAGTCGGCGTCGAAGGCTTGGCCGTCGAGCGTGCCCTTCACGCCGGAAACCTCGTTGAACTGGATGACCGTGTCGTCGCTGTCGAAGGGCCAGATGCCGGCGGCGTGGTCTTCGCAGCGTTCGCGCGCGCCGCGCACGACGTTGTGCTCGATCAACGCGCCGTTGCTGCCCCAGACCTTGATGGCGTCGCCGCCGATGTCCTCCAGCAGGGTGTGCCGGATGACGACGCGCGTGCTGCGTTCGCGCCCGCCGCCGCGCTGGCAGATGCCGTTCCGGTCCGTGCGGACGACGTGGCAACGCTCGATCAACAGATCGTCGAAGCGCGAGCCGTTGCCGCCCCGGCTCTCGAAGTAGATGCCGCAACCCTCGTGCGATTTCCGCAGGTCTCCGTTCACGTCGTGGACGAAGAGGTTCCGCAACCGGAGATGTCGCATCGGACCGAAGCCGTCGCTGACGAGCCGGACGCCCGTCTGGAAGGCTTGGCGGTTGGTCCCGAGATTCGTGATCTCCAGATCGCGCACCTCCCAGAACTCGACGTTGCGCAGCAGCACGGTGTCGAGGAAGCGGCCTTCGCCATCGAGGCGCGGGCGAGGACCGTCGCCGTAGCTGGCGGCCACGATGGTCAAGACGTGGCCATTGGTCTCGGAGCCGGAACCCTGGGGCTTGAATTGGCCGGACCAGCGCCCGCCCGCGCGGAACAGAATCTGGTCGCCGGGCTGGAAGACGTGCTGGTTGACCCGGTCGAGGGACTTCCAGGCCAGCTCGGGCGAAAGGCCGTCGCGGGCGTCGTCGCCCTTTTCGTCGTCGAGGTAGAAGACGGCGGCCGGGGCTTGGAACGAGCCGAGCCAAAGCGCCAAGCATCCGAGGATGCGCACAATCCGAGTCATTGGGCCGGACGCTAGCCGATCGGCCGCACGGCATCCACCGGCCGGCCGCCGATTCCCCCGAAAGAGTCGGGAACCGCCGGGCGTTTGGCGCATCCCACCGCCGTCATCGGGCTTGCGGATCACCGCCCATCGCCGGAGAACGGCGTTGGACGGTGCGTTCGTCCCGGTCCTGAACCCCGACAGACCTCCTATGAATGCCCGAACTCTTGCGGCCTGCGCCCTGGTGGCCCTGGCCCTTCCCGCCCAATCCGCCGTCGTCGTCCTGAACCCCTCGCAGGACGCGACCCTCTATCAAAGCGGCACCGGCAGTCTCGCCGGCGGTGCCGGTCCCGACCTGTTCGTCGGAGCCACGGCCAACGGCTCGTTGCGCCGCGCATTGCTGCAATTCGACATCGCCGCCGCCGTGCCCGAAGGGGCCACCATCGACGGCGTTTCGCTCAGCCTCCAGGCCGACAAGGGCGGCGCTCCCTCGCCCGTCACGGTGGAGCTCTTCCGCCTGTCCGCATCGTGGACCGAAGGAACGGTCGTGCCTCCGGGCAATGGCGGCGGGGGCGGCACGGCCACGGCGGGTAGCGCGACTTGGCTGCACCGGAGCTTCAACGGATCGGCTTGGGCCAGTGCCGGCGGGGATTTTGCTCCCGGTGCTCGGGGATCGTTCTCCGTGTCGTCGCTCGGGCCGGTGACGGCGAGTTCGAGCGGCTTGGCGGAGGACGTGCAGGGCTGGTTGAACAACCCGGCGGGCAACTTCGGCTGGGCGATGATCGGCGGGGAAAGCCTCGCCAGCTCGGCCATCCGTTTCGACAGCAGCGAAGGCGCGATCTCGCCGACGCTCACCATCAACTACACGGTGACGGTCCCGGAACCCGGAACCGTCTCGTTGCTCGTGCTGGGGGGAATCGCCCTTGCTGTGCGGCGGCGTCAGTAAACGCCTTCGACGATGGTCTTCTCCATCGCGCCGAACGGACGAACTTCGGCCACGCCGTCCCAGGCGTAGCGGTCGCGCGGGGCTTTGCGGATGGCTTCGTCGCGCTCCAGGAAACGGGGCATGAAGAACTCCTTGGTCAGCGTGGTGAGCTCCACGCGACCCCATTCGCCGTAACCCTTCAACTGCGAGGTGTTGTTGGGATCGACGACGCGCAGCACGGCGCGAGGCTGCGGCGGGTAGTAGCTGACGGAGAACTTGTCCTCGGGCTTGAGCGGCACGCTGGCGGCCAGGCCCATCAGGGTGTTGCCGTAGGTGGGGTAGAAGCCGATGCGGCCTTCCAGCACTTCCTCGACGATGAAACGCACATACTGCGGGGCCATCGTGGTGCCGCCGCAGAAGACGCCGCGGATGCCGGCCTCGTAGAGGTCCATCTTCTCGGCCAGGGCTTCGAGCAGCTTGGGCGTGGTGAACAGGCCGGAGATGCGGCGGTTCTTCAACAGGATCGTGGCCTGGTCCACGACGTGGTCCATGTATTGGCGGGCGATGTCGAACTGCTTGTTCGAGATCACCTTTTTCACGAAGCGCGGATCGAGGTCGATGAAGTAGCAGGAGCTGCCGCGCACGTTGGCCAGATGCTCGATGGCGAGACGGAGACGACGCGGTCCGGTGGGACCGACCATCAGCCACGCGCCGCCCTTGGGGAAATGCTCGTCGCTGATCTTCTCGCTGAACTCGGAGTAATCGACCTTGTAGTCGTTCCAGCCGATGCGCTGCTTGGGCATCCCCGTGGTGCCGCCGGTCTCGAAGATGTTGTAGGGTTGTCCCTTGAAGGCGGCGGGCACCCAGACCTCGGGCTGTTCGTCGCGCAGCCATTCGTCCTGGAAGTGCGGGAACTTGGCGATGAGGTCGGCGAAGGACTTCACCTCCGTGGCGGGGTTCCAGCCGGCCTTCTTGGCCCAGTTGAGCCAGAAGGGGCAGCCGGTCTCCGGCGAGAAATGCCAGGCGACAATCTCGCGCACGTGCGCGTCGAGCTGTTCCTGGGCCTTTTGGACATCGGCGGGAGTCGGATCGGGACGGGTCATGGTCGGGATGCTAGAGGTCGGAAACGGTTCGGCAACGGGAGTTCAGGGCTTCTTGATCTCGACGGGCGTGGCGCTCGGCGCGTCCTTCTTGATGATCTGTGCGGAGTCCTGCAGCGCGTAAAGGTGGGTCTGGGTGCCGACGTAGAGCACGCCGTTGGCCACGACGGGCGTGGAGTAGATCGGGGCGTCGAACGCGGTTTCGCTGATGATCTTCTTCTCCTTGGTGGCGGCGAAGACCACGAGATCGCCGTCCTCGTCGCCGACATAGACCTTGCCGTCGGCCACGAGGGTCGAACCCCACATGTGGGCCTTCATGTCATGCTGCCAGTGGAGCTTGCCGGTGTCGGCGTCGAGGCAATGCACGAAGCCGGAGAAGTCGCCCACGAAGAGCAGCCCGGTGGCCGGATCGATCGACACGGTGGAGATGCTGCGGTGGATGCCGCGGTATTCCCAGATGAGGGCTTCCTTGGTCACGTCGCCGGTCTTCGTCGGATCGTAGCAGAGGAGCCGGCCGATGCCCTCGCCGTGCTCCGGGTCCTGGCCGATGGCGACATAGACGCGGTTCTTGTAGAAGACGGGCGTGGCGTTGATCTCGCTCGGGCCTTCGGCGGCGGGATACTTGATCGGTTTGCCGTCCTTCACCTTGTATTCGGGCGGATTGCCGTCGGCCTTCCAGATGGTCTTCAGATAGCCGATGTCGTCCTCGACCTTCGGTTCGGCGTCGAGGGCGTAGAGCCAGCCGTCACCGCCGCCGGCGTAGAGCTGCCACTTGCCGTTCACCTGACCGGCCGAGAGGGAGGTCCACTGGCCGTGGAAGATGCGGGGGCCGATGCCGGCGTCGTCCTCGCCGACGAGCTTGCCGGTGTTCTTGTCGAGGGCGATGAAGCTCGGGGACAACGGGGAGGGGATGTTCGAGTGGGTCCAATCCTGGCCGTTGGAGGTGCAGACATAGACCCGGTCGCCGAGGATGATCGGGGAGCTGTTGGAGGCGTTGTGGGGGAAGACGCCCAGCTCGTCCATCATGTCATAGACCCAGAGGATGTCCGCGTCCTTGGCCCCAACCTTGGTCGGGGGATTGCCGGTGTCCTTGGCGGAGTATTCCCCTTCGTTCGTGGCGCCCTGGTTGCCGTTGGCCTGTCCGTTCAGGTCGAGGCAGATGACCTCGCAGCGGCTGGTGACGAGATAGACCTTGTCGCCTTCGACCTTGGGCGAGGAGAGCAGGCCGAGGTTTTCCCAGTCGTTGACCTTGCCGGACTTCAGCTTGGGGACGACGAGCTGCCAGAGGAACTCGCCGGTCTTCTCGTCGAAGCAATAGAGGATCGAGCGGTCGCCCTCGTGCTGCTTGTCGCGGGGAGAATCGTTGTTGGTGCCGACGAGGACCTTGCCCTTGACGATGACGGGGTTGCCGTAGGTCTGGGAACCGAGCTTGGCGACCCACTTGACGTTCTTGGTGGTGGAGAGATCGACCTCCTCGGTGCCGGGTTTGTATTTGCCGGTGACGAAGGTGTCGGGCAGGCCCTTGGCGGGGGAATACATGTTGCGGCCGAGCGAGCCGCCCCACTGGTTCCAGTCGTCGGCGCGGAGGCCGCTGGTCGCGACGCCGCAAAGCACCGCCAACGTCAGCATCGAAACACCCGGGTTGATCGTCTTCTTCATAGTCTTGGTC
>CBFGQE010000057.1:0-11176 GCA_965650815.1 uncultured bacterium | reverse complement strand
GAAGAATCCTTGGCGAAGCTCTTTGATCCGTTCTATCGCCCCGACGTTTCGCGGACCTCCGCGACGGGCGGCGTGGGGCTCGGACTGGCCATCGTGAAGAGCTGCGTGGAAGCCTGCCAAGGTCGCGTGACCTTGCGGAACCTCCGGCCGCACGGCCTCGAAGCGGAGATCCGGCTGCGTCCCGCCGAATAGCCGCAGCCTCCCGGCAGTCTTCCTCCCGTTCCGCATGAAAGCCCTCCATATCCACGCGCACCACGACGACTTCGAGTTCTGCGCCGCCGGCACCTTCGAGCTTTGGCGTCGCCAACTCGGAGACGCTTTCCAAGGCCGCATCGTGGTCTGCACCGACGGCGCGGCCGGACACCACTTCCGCACCCGACAGGAAACGGCGGAGCTGCGCCGACGCGAACAGGAAGCCTCGGCCGCCATCGGCGGCGTCGAGTTCCAGCAGCTCGTCGATGCCCACGGGCAACCGTTTCGTGAAGGCTGTCTCCAGGCGGACCGGAACTTTCTCGCCGCGCTGTGGAAGGCGATCCGCGACTTCGAGCCGGACTATCTCTTCTGTCCGCCCTTGCCCGTGGACCCTCTGGCCGGGGTGCACCTCGACCATCTGGCCGTGGCGGAAGGCGTCCGCCGCGTGGCCTATCTGATCAACGTCCCCCACGCCTTCACGCCCGAGTATCCGGCCGACGAAACGCGCAGCGCCTTCTGCCGGACGCCCGTGATCCTGAACGTCCACGACGGCTACATGGCGGGAGCCAACGCCCATGATCTCGCGGTCCGCGTCGAATCCGCCTTCGATACGCTGGTCGAGATGAGCTGGTGCCACCAGTCACAGATCGCAGAGTGGCTGCCGTGGATCGATCGCCACAGCCTGGAAGTGCCGAGATCGAAGGCGCACTGGGCCGCGCAGCTCCGCCAACGCTTCGCCCGGATCAACCGAGAGCTGGAGCAGGCCGGGGAAGAGGCGCACGAGTTTTTCCGGGTCACCGCCTGGGGCACGGTGCCAAGCGCCGCGCAGTTGCTGCGGGACTTTCCCGTGCTGGAGCCGGAGGCCACGGAGAAAAGGCTGCGCCGCGTCTTGGCGCGTTGGGCTCCGCAGGCGGAATGAAGCACACAGAGCGCGGGCGCCCGCGTCAGAGAGACCGCATTCGAGGTGAAAGACGGAGCAAGTGCTGGTCCCGCGATCCGCACCCGATTTCGTGGTGAGCCTTCTCTCTAGCCCAGGTGCTTCTTGAGCAAACGCCGCAGCACCGGCCGGACCTGCTTCGCCAGCGTCTTGTTGGCGTAGGCGATCCAGGCGACGGGCGAGGTGGTGTCGAGGCGGACCTTCAGCGGCTTGCCGTCCGGTGATTCCACCAGGCCGCCGGCTTCCTGGAGGATCAAGGCGGTGCAGATGTCGTAGGGATGGCAGACAAGCGACGAGGTCAGGCCTAGCTTAGCGAAGACGAGCGGTCGCAGATCGCCGATCATCCGGTCGTGGCCCACGAGCAGTTCGTAGAGCTGGCCGCCCGTGCTGATGTATTGGTCGTCGAAGATCAGCGGCGACACGCCCGATCCGGCGGCGTCCAGCTCGCGCCAAAGGTCCTCCTCGATCTGGGCGGTGAAGGCTTTGCCGTCGGGGAAAAACCGGGCGAAGGAGGCGAAGCCGTGCTGGAAGTTCGCCGCCTGCGAAGGGCGGAACGGCAGCTTCGTGCGTTTGCCTGTCCGCACATCGACCGCTTCCGCCACAATGCCGTTCAGACCGCCGCCGCGCACCGCGCTGAACTGGTCGGCGCGCCATTGCTTGCTGGTGGGCAGCTCGGTCATCGCGGCGACGACGAGATCGCCGAGATGGGTTCGGCGGCCCCGTTGCGGAGCCAAGCCGGCGAGAATCCAGGCGGAGCGTTTGTCATACATCAGGCCCCGGGTGCCATCGATGGGATCGAGGATGCACTTGAAGAGGGTCTTCGAGACCGGCGTGCCGCGCGGGAAGGTCTCGGGCGCGTCGTCCTCGATGCCTTCCATCACCAGTTCGACGGGCCAGGCCTTGGGCCAATTCCGCTCGAACCAGTGCAGGATCGCCTCCTCGCTGATCTTGTCCACCTGGTAGATCGTGTCGGCGGCGGTGACGGCGGCGACCTGGGCAAAGTCGCCCGCATGAAGGGCGCGGGCGGCGACCACGGTGTCGCGGATGTGGTCCTGCAACGAGCAGAGGAGACGCCGGGCGCGCTGGAGCTGGGATGCGGTCATGCCGCCGGGATTCAACCGGAAGAGTCCCGGGAAACGCACCGACAATCCGTCGCGTCGGGCGGCGTGCCTCGATCACGGTGTCAGCCGATAGAACCGCATGGGCGAGGCGGGCTCCGAGCGGTCGATGAAGTCGAGGCTGCCGTTGGTCGGGAAGCCCGCACCATCAAGGCCGGTCCAATCGACGAGGTTGGTGCTGGTCTGGAGGAAGAACCGGAAGCTCTCCTGCTCGGTCATGGCCGCGCCGTGGGGCCAGGCCAACTGGAATCGAAACCCCTCTGGGGACCGGATCGGCCCGGAGAGGCGCGGTGTGGGCCACACGATGAACGGCAGATTGGTCGTGCCGGTTTCGCCCGCGCTGTTCGAGACGACGACGCGGAAGGTGTTCGTCGAGGGAGTGGAGGATGCCTGGATGAAGTGGGAGTAGCCGCTCGTGCCGAGGATCGGAATGTCGTTGAAAAACCAGGTGACGACATGCTGCACCATCGAGGAAACCTCGACGCTCATGCCTTCGATCCGGCCGGGAAAGGTGCGGATACCCGTCGGATAACGGGTGATCGCTGGCGGGGCCGGAACCAGCGTCACCGTGTCCACCCAGCCGCCGTCGCGTCCGGCCGAGACGGTGCCGTCTTTCGTGTAGAACCAAGAGAGTTGGTTGCCGCCCGGCGGAAGATCGACCGTGACCAGCTCCCAGCCCGTTTCGCCCGAGATCCGCCGACCAGAGCCGGGCGAGGCCTGTCCGGTGCGCGTGATGTTCGTGAAGGCCAGCCAGTCGTAGCCTTCTTCGGATGAAACTTTCCAGCGGAAGGAGAGCTGGCCAGGGCCGAAGACGGTGGTCCGCAGCGCCACACCCTTTCCGTGGTCCACGGGCCCGGACCGTGCGGAGCCTTCGCCGTCGAAGCTCTCTTCGTTCTGGGGAATCCAGGCATTGGTGGTGACGATTCCTTGGACGACGGCGTTGAAGCCCTGCCAATTGAGCTGGGGCGCGTTCAATGCCTGGCCGAGCGTTCCGGCATGGCGAACGGTCACGGACGCCTCGTCGGAGACCATGGAACCCAATTCGTTGGAGGCGACGAGGCGGTAGCGCCCGGGCAGGGAACCGGCCTGGCGGTCGAGCACCAAGGTGGGCGACGTCGCGCCGGGCACTGGCTGGCCGTTGCGCTGCCATTGGTAGGCCATCGGCTGTTGGCCGACGGCGCGCGCGTGGAGCCGGATCGACGAGCCGTTCGGCAGTTCCTGCCCATGCGGGTGCAGCGTGATGCGGGGAGAACCGTCTCCCACCACGGCGGCGTAGAACGAGGAACGGTGGCTGGCGGCGATGGCGGTGACGTTCGAGAGTTGGGCCGTTCTTCCCGCCAGTTGATTGGAGCCCGAACCCCAGAGGATCAAACGGCCGTCGGCCCGCAGCGCCAAGTTGAGCATGTCGCCCGCCGAGATCGCGACGATGTTGGTGGCTTGGGGCGGAACGGGTGGGACCGCCACGCCCCAGGCCACCACCGTGCCGTTCTCCCTCAAGGCCAGGGTGCGGGCCGAGGTGGCCGAGAGCGCGATGGCGTCGTTCAGCGAAGCAGGAACCCCGGTGTAGTTGGCCGGTCCCCAGGCGACCACGCGGCCGTTGTTCTGGAGGGCGGACGCATGCAGGCCGCTCGCGGCGATGGACACCACGTTGGAGAGTCCCTGGGGCACGCGATTCGCTTCGGACGAGCCCCAGGAAACAACGGTGCCGTTGCTGCGGACCGCCAGTCCTCCGTTGTCGGCATTGGCGATGGCCACGATGGAGGTCACAGAGGTCGGGACGTTCGTGAAGATCGGGTTCGCCAAGGGCCCCGGGGCCCACGCGGCGACCCGACCGGACTCCAGCAGCGCCATGCTGTTGAAAGCGGACGAGGCAACCGCCTTGGCGGGGCCGAGATTGGCCGGAACGTTGGTGGCTCCGTTCGGACCGTTGTTCCAAGCGAAGACTTTTCCAGAGGGATCGATCGCCAGCACATGGTAGTGCCCCACGGCCAGCGCCTTCACATCGCCGAGTTGGGGAGGGAGGTTGGTCGGCACTTGCCCTCCGACTCCGACGACGACGAGCGAACTGACGGAGACCGTGAGCTTCGGGCCATAAACGACTCCGTGGGCGTTGCTGGCCACGATGGAATAGGCCCCGGCGTCCGCGTAGGTGATGCCGGGGATCTCCAGGTTGGGATGGGTCGCGCCGGAGATGGGGAAACCATCATGGAGCCACTGGAGGGACATCGGCTCGGTGCCGAAGACGCTGCATTGGAGTTCGAGCCGTTGGCCCGGTTGGAAGGGCTGCGTCTTGCCCTGCGGATGCAGGATGATGGGAGCCCGGGGGATCTGCGGCGCGCTCGGCGTGACCGTGAGCTGCGTGGGGCGGCTGGAGAGCTGGCCCGAGGCGTTGCTGGCGGTGAGCCAATAGAAACCTGCATGGCTGGCTTGCACGTTGGGCAGCGACAAAACTGTGTTGGTTTTTCCGGGCAGCGGGAGGCCGTTGAAGAACCATTGCAGCGACGGCGTGGGAAGGCCCGTGACCGTCGCCGAAAACTGGGCGCTCCCACCGGCCGGGGAAGTTTGGCTCTGGGGTTCGGCGACAAAGGCGGGGGCGCTCGCTTCCTGGGCAGTGGCGAAGCCGGCGGCTCCGAGCAGAAGCACGCAGACCATGGCGTGACGCAGCCAGCGTCGGAGCGCTGTCGAAGCGGAGAAGGTTGGATCGATCATGATGACGGTTTCCTTGGCGTTGGGGTCCACGTTCCTGAGGCCGGCCTCGCGACGCTTCCCGGTGGACGCGGTGGAAATAGAAGCGCACGGGCGCGGCGGGAACTGTGCGTTCTTGTGTCCGGTGGCGCGACTTGTGCCGCACAGACTGTGCATCGGGAGCGGTCGCACCGAGCGTTTCCGGGCACGGTGGGGCGATTGTGCCGGCTGTGCCCTGCTTCGTGGATTCCCCGGCAATTCCCTACAAGACGAGAAGCGGATGGAATGCGTAGGCTGATCGCCGAAATGAAACCTTATTGGTCCGGTGTTTTCCCCGCCATCACCACGCAGATGTTCAAGGACGGCTCGATCGATCTCGAAGCCACCTCCGCCCACATCGAGGCCCTCCTGAAATCCGGCGTCACCGGCATGATCATGCTCGGCTCGCTCGGCGAGAACCAGGCGCTCACCGCCGAGGAAAAGCGCACCGTGATGGAAGCGGCCATCAAGACGATCAACGGCCGCGTGCCCGTGCTCAGCGGCGTGGCCGAGAGCAGCGTCGGCGAGGCCTGCCGCTACGTGAAGGACTGCGAGAAGCTCGGCGCGGACGGCTTCATGCTCATGCCGCCGATGATCTACAAGTCGCCGGACGCGAAGGAATCGCTCTTCCATTTCCGCACGGTCGCCAAGGCCACGGGCCTGCCGATCATGATCTACAACAACCCGATCAGCTACGGGCACGACATCACGCCCGAGCTGTTCGCCGAGCTGGCCAGCACGAAGAACTTCGTCGCCCTCAAGGAATCCTCCGGCAACACCCGCCGCATCACCGATCTGCACAACACCGTCGGCGGCCGCTACGCGATCTTCACCGGCGTGGACGACCTGGCGATGGAGAGCGCCATTCTCGGCATCGACGGCTGGGTCGCTGGCACCGGCATCGCCTTCCCGGCGGAGAACCAATACTTCTGGGAACTGACCCGAGCCGGTGAATGGGACAAGGCCCGCGAGATCTACCGCTGGTTCTCGCCGCTGCTGCACCTCGATGTGCATCCGAAGTTCGTCCAATACATCAAGCTGGCCGTGCAGGAGACCGGTCTGGGCACCGAGTGGACCCGCGCGCCGCGCCTCCCGCTCACCGGCGCTGAGCGCAAGTCCGTGCTCAAGATCATCCACGACGGCATCGCCGCGCGGCCCAAAGTGCCGAAGCGGAAGTAACGGCCATTGTCCAAGCTCAACACTGTCATGCACGCCACCGTTTCCAAACCATCCCAGCGGTCCTCCGAACCCACTCCAGCGTGGTGGCGGATGGTTCGGTGGAGCGGAATCGTTCTGGTGGTGTCGGCGACGTTGTGGGTGTCCGGTTGCGCCACAGGGGAGCCGGCACCGGCCAAAGTCGGTGCCGTGCCCGAGGCGGTGAGACAGAGCTTGGGACTCGCTCCGTTCTACCAGAAATTCGTCGCCGCCGGGCCGTTGCCCATCGTGGCGTCGGCCGAGGTGGACGACCACGCGTTGCTGGAAGCGCGCTGGCTGATCCTGAAGCTGATGGAGGGCCGGGAAGACCTGC
Organism: uncultured bacterium; assembly: GCA_965650815.1. Classification (GTDB taxonomy): domain Bacteria; phylum Verrucomicrobiota; class Verrucomicrobiia; order Limisphaerales; family CANJSG01; genus CANJSG01. Next base: position 4,677 of record CBFGQE010000057.1, on the reverse strand, counting down.
TCTCCGTCATGGCCAGCAACCGGCTTCGCTTCGCCATCATGGCGCACGACGAATTCACCACCGATCTCCCGGAGCAGGCGCGGATGATGCCGAAGGCGTTCTGGGACCGGCGGGCGCGCGGCTTGGGTGCGTCACCGCAGATTCCGGTGGTGAGCTGCGGCGAGGAGAACCTGCTGTGCTTCCCCGGCGACCAGTATGCGAAGGAGAACATCCTGATCCACGAGTTCGCCCACGCCATCCAGGGCTTCGGTTTGGACACGGTGGACCCGACCTTCAGCAAGCGCCTGCAAGCCGCCTATGAAGACGCGCAGAAGAACGGCCGCTACGTCGGCTTCTACGCTGGTAGCAATGCCTACGAATACTGGGCCGAGGCAGTGCAGTCGTGGTTCGGCAACAACCGCGAGAACGATCCCTACCACAACCACGTGAATACCCGGGCCGAACTGAAGGCCTACGATCCGGCCTTGGCCGCGCTCTGCGAAGAAGTCTTCGGTCCGCGCGAGTGGACCTATCGGAAGCCGATGGACCGGCCGGAGGCGGAACGCGCCCACCTGCGGGGCTATGATTTCTCCAAGTCACCGACCTTTGCGTGGCCCGAGGCGATCAAGGACGCGACCAAGAACGTGCCCGATCCGAAGGAAGACTGAATCCCTTTGGGGTCCGCGCCTCTCCCAGTTCTCTCCGTAGTTTTCCAAGACACCCCATGCAAACCATCCACGTCATTGATTCCCACACCGGCGGCGAGCCGACCCGCACCGTCGTTTCCGGCGGTCCCGATCTCGGCGGCGGCACGGTGGCGGAGCGGCTGGTGGTGTTCCGGGAGAAGTTCGACCACTACCGTTCGGCCGTGGTCAACGAGCCGCGCGGTTCGGACGTGATCGTCGGCGCGCTGCTAGTGGAACCGGTCGATCCGGCCTGCGCAGCGGGCGTGATCTTCTTCAACAACGTCGGCTACCTCGGCATGTGCGGGCACGGCATGATCGGCTTGATCGTGACGCTGGCCCACATGGGCAGGATCGGACCCGGCGCGCATCGCGTGGAGACGCCTGTGGGCGAGGTCACGGCGACGCTGCACGCGGACGGTTCGGTGTCGGTGGCGAACGTGGCGAGCTGGCGGAAAGTGAAGGCCGTGACGGTGGACGTCCCCGGTTTGGGGCCGGTGACCGGCGACGTTGTCTGGGGTGGAAACTGGTTCTTTCTCGTGGAGAAGCATCCCTGGACGCTGCATCTGAAACACGTCGAGCAACTGACCGACGTGACGTGGCGCATCCGCCAGGCGGTGAACGCGCAGGGGCATCCCGAAGTGGACCATGTGGAACTCTTCGGCGCTCCCGGCGACCCGGCCCACCACAGCCGCAACTTCGTCCTTTGTCCGGGCAAGGCCTACGACCGTTCGCCCTGTGGCACCGGCACCAGCGCCAAGTTGGCGGCCCTCGCCGCGGACGGAAAACTGGCCGAGGGCGCGGACTGGTTCCAGGAGAGCATCATCGGCAGCACCTTCACCGGGAGCTTCCGTTGGCTGAACCGGGACAAGGGCGAGGTCGCCCCGATCATCACCGGGCGGGCCAGTGTCATGGCGGAGTCCAAGTTGTTCCTCGACGAACACGATCCATTCCGTTGGGGCATCCGATGAACACCTCCTCCGTAGCAGAACCGTCCTCTCTTCCTTCCACCACGCGGCGCGGCGACGCGCTGCTCGGGCTGATCGGCAACACGCCGATGATCCCGCTCCGCTTCCAGTCCGAGAACCGGACCATCTGGGCCAAGTGCGAGTTCCTGAATCCGAGCGGCAGCATCAAGGACCGCCTGGCCAAGACCGTTGTCCAGGACGCCGAGAAGAACGGGCTGATCGGCCCCGACTCGATCATTCTGGAATGCACCAGCGGCAACACCGGCATCGCCTTTTCGATGGTCGGCGCGGCCAAGGGCTACAAGGTCGTGATCGTCATGTCCGAGGTGGCCAGCGGCGAACGCCGCCGGATCATCCGCCAGTTCGGCGCGGAGCTGATGCTCTTTCCCGGCGACGGCTACCAGCGCGGGATCGACATGACCCGGGAGATGGCCGCGAAGGATTCCCGCTACTTCCTGCCACGCCAGTTCGAGAACCCGCTGAACGCCCTCGATCACGAGCACGAGACCGGCGAGGAGATCCTCCGCCAGGTGCCCGGACCGATCGACGTCTTCGTCACCGGCTACGGCACGGGCGGCACGCTGGCGGGCTGCGGCACGGCGATCAAAAAGAAGTTTCCCAAGGCGCGCATCATCGCAATGGAGCCGGCCGAGGCCGCGCTGCTCGCCGGCGAGGAATCCTGCTGCCACTGGATCGAAGGCCTGGCCGACGGCTTCATTCCGCCATTGTTGCGCGGCGCGCCGCTCGACGGTCATTGCAAAGTTTCCAGCCCCGCCGCGCTGGAAATGACGCTGCGGTTGAACCGAGAGTTCGGCCTGCTCGTCGGTATCTCCTCCGGTGCAAACGTCGCCGCCGCGCTCGAAGAAGCGCGCAAGCTGGGTCCCGACGCCACCGTCGTGACCCTTCTGTGCGACCGCTCCGAGCGGTATTTCAGCACCAAGCTGTTCCCGCCCGATTCGGCGCGGACGGCCTGAAGTTTTTCCGCATGTCCAAACACGTCCTCATCGTCGGAGCCGGGATCATCGGCTTCTGCTCCGCCTACTACGCCGCCCAGAAAGGCCACCGCGTCACCGTCATCGACCGCAATCCCGAGCAGCGCGACGGCTGCTCCTTCGGCAACGCGGGCATGATCGTGCCCAGCCACTTCGTGCCGCTGGCGGCGCCCGGCATGGTGGCCCTCGGGTTGAAATGGATGTGGAACCCGGAGTCGCCCTTCTACATCAAGCCTCGGCTGAACGGCGACCTCATCGACTGGGGCTTCAAGTTCTGGAAAGCGGCCAATCCAAAGCACGTGGCCGCCGCCGCGCCCCTGCTGCGCGACCTCAACTTCGCCAGCCGCGCCGCCTATGAGGAGTTGGCCGATCTGCCCGGCGTGGACTTTGGCCTGGTCAAACGCGGGTTGTTGATGCTCTGCAAGACCCAGCACACGCTGGACGAAGAAGGTGCTTTTGCGGCCAAGGCCCGCGCGCTCGGCGTGCCTGCCGAAGTGCTCGACGCCCAACAGACGGCCAAGGCCGATCCGGGGGTGACGATGGACGTGGCCGGTTCGGTGCTTTTCCCCAAGGACTGTCATCTCGTGCCGGGCAAGTTCATGGCGGCGCTCAAGCACCGACTCGATCAAGCGGGCGTGGTTTTCCAGTGGGACACAGAAGTGACCGAGATCGTCCGCAGCTCGAAGCAGATCAAAGAGGTTCGCACCGACAAGGGCACTTTCTCCGCCGATGAATACGTCCTGGCCGGCGGCTCGTGGTCGCCGCTGCTCGCCCAGCAGCTTGGGTTGCACATCCCGATGCAGGCGGGCAAGGGCTACAGTCTGACCTTGGCCAAGCCGCGCCAATTGCCGCAGCTCTGCTCCATCTTCACCGAGGCCCGCGTGGCGGTGACGCCGATGGGCGAGACCTTGCGTGTCGGCGGCACCATGGAGATCGCGGGTTTGAACGAGGACATCAATCCGGTGCGCGTGCAGGGCATCGTGAAGTCGGTGCCGAAGTATTTCCCGAAGTTCGCCGTGGAAGACTTCGCGGGCATCAAGCCTTGGCGCGGCCTTCGTCCTTGTTCGCCGGATGGCCTGCCGTATCTGGGCCGCACCGGGAAGTTCAGCAATCTCACCCTTGCCACCGGCCACGCCATGATGGGCCTGAGCCTTGGTCCGGTGACGGGCCAGATCGTCGCCCGGATCCTCAACGGCGAAAAACCGGCCCAAGACCTGTCGCTCCTGAATCCCGACCGTTACGCCTGAACAAAGGTTCGCGGCCTATTTCGCCGCCTTGAACCCGCGCCGGAGCAGGTCGAAGTGGCAGAGAGCGACGATCACCAGCGGATGTTTGATCCGGCCTTCGGCGATCAGCCGGGGAAGGTCGGCCACCGGGACCAGGCGCGTCACGAGATCCTCGCCGCCGTCGAAGCTCAACGCGTGTTTTGCTTCGCAGCCTTCGACCAGCACGGTGAAGCAGGTGTTGCTCATGATCGCGGGATTGGCGGCCACGTCGCCCAGCAGTCGCGCGCCAGATCCTTCGTAGCCGGTTTCCTCCCGCAGCTCGCGCAGCCCGGCTTCGACCGGCGAGGCGTCTTCCGCGTCCATGATGCCGCCGGGAATCTCCAGCTCCACGGTGTTCGTGCCGTGGCGGAACTGTTCGACCATCACGAGGCGGTCGTCGGGCGTTACGGCCACGACGTTCACCCAGTTCGGCGAATCGATGACATAGAAGTCGAACGGTTTCTCGGTGCGGGGATTGATCTTGCGGTCGGTGCGGATGGTGAAGATGCGGAAATCACCGACCGGCCGGGAGGAGACGAGGGGCCAAGGCTTGAGCATCGGCGGCGATGGAACGGCAGCGGGGCGGTCGATGGAATCCAAAATTCGCCGAAGCCTAATCCTTCTCGTTCTCGGTCTCCTTCTCGCTCTCTTTCGTTCCGAGGAATGAGAAGGAGACCGAGAACGAGAAGGATTCCGGATCAGCTCACCGGCCCAACCCGGCCCGCCGCCGCCCAGCCCTGGGCCATGAGCTTCAGCAGATGGACGAGCGCCTCGTCGTAGGTTTGCCCGC
>CBFGQE010000056.1:0-11183 GCA_965650815.1 uncultured bacterium | reverse complement strand
AACTTCGCGGACATCCGCGCGATGATCCAAGGCAGCGCGCTCTCGCCTTGGGTGAAGGAGAAGGCCGTCGCCGTCTTCCACCGGGTGGCCGTAGCTGAGGGCAAGGTCCACGGCAAGCCGCCGGAGGAGGTCCACTTCCACGAAGTCGGCGCGGTCGATTCCATCGTGGACATCGTGGGTGCCTGCATCGCGCTGGAACTGCTGGGCAAACCCCGCGTCCTCGCCGCTCCCGTGGTCGAAGGCACCGGCTGGGTGAACTGCGCCCACGGACGTTTCCCCGTGCCGACCACCGCCACGCTGGAGATCCTCGGCGCGCGCGGCATCGCCCTGACGCAATGCGAGGAGCCGCACGAACTGGTCACGCCCACGGGTGCGGCGCTGCTGGCGGAGTTCGTCGAACACTTCGGCCCGATGACCGGCCTCGTCGCGCGCAAGATCGGCTACGGGCTCGGAACGCGAGATAACAAGACCCGGCCCAATGTCCTGCGGGCGGTTCTCGGGAAGACAACCGGCAACCCACAACCCACAACCCACGTCCAAAGCCTCGACTGGGAAACCGACCGCGTCGCCGTGCTGGAGACGAACATCGACGACCAGAACCCCGAGCTTCTGGCCCACGCCGCCGAACGGCTGTTGTCCGCCGGGGCGCTCGATGTCTTCCAGGTTCCCGTGCAGATGAAGAAGGGCCGTGTCGGCGTTCTGCTCACCGTCCTGTGCGCCGAAGCCGAAGCCGACCGTTTCACCGAGCAAGTGCTGCGCGAGACGAGCGCCTTCGGCGTCCGCCGCAGCGTCACGGAACGCCGTAAACTGCGCCGCGAGTTCCGCGAAGTGGCGACCGAGTTCGGTCCCGTGACCGTGAAGCTCGGCCTGCTCAACGGCCAAGTGCTTCACGTCGCCCCGGAGTTCGAGTCTTGCCGGAAGCTCGCGGAGGCCAAGGGTATCGCCACTCAGGCGGTCTTCTCGGCGGCCAGCGCGGCGGCTTGTCCCTAAAGCGCGGACGATCTTCTTTTGGTCACGCAAGCGCCGACCAATGCGACGCTTGCAGCTCCTGCGGGCGATGATCGGCTCGGCGGAGGCTTGGCCGCATATTCGGGCTTCAATCAATCCCGGGTTCCGCCGATGAAGAGAGACGCGTTGGTCGGGTGATGCCGCCGGGCAAGATTGGGCCGGTAGGGCGGCAAAATTCTCCGGGCAGGCAGGGGTTGCCGGGTTTGGGACGGGGTGAAAGGGGCGGAAACCCGGGAAATGGGCCGAAAATGCCGCATGGCATCGGCGCTGCTTGGTGGAAGGGGAATGAACGTCAGTCTCTTCCAAGCCGCCGCCGCGATGAACGCGAACAGCCGCTGGCAGGAGGTCATAGCCGAGAACCTCGCGTCCGCGTCGGTGCCCGGCTATCGCCACCAGGAGGTTTCGTTCCAGGCGGTGGCGACGGACCGCTCGAAGACCTCGGAGAACGGCTCGGCCCTGGCGGCGATGTCCGCCCCGAAGGCCGTCACTTCCGTCAGTTTCGCCCAGGGCGCGATCCGGCCCACCGGCAGCCCGACGGATGTCGCCATCGAGGGCAACGGGTTCTTCGAGGTGATGCGGGACGACGGTTCGACGGCCTACACGCGGGACGGGGAGTTCCGGTTCGACACCGAGGGCAACCTGGTGACGAAGCAGGGCTATCAGGTGATGGGCGAAAACGGGCCGATCACGAAGGACCCGAACAATCCCGGGCCGTTCAGCATTTCCAACAACCGCGACATCAGCCAAGGGCTCGACGTGAAGGGCAAGATCAAGGTCGTCGAGTTCGCCGATCCGTCGAAGCTCGAACCGGCGGGCGACGGCAGTTTCCTGGCCGGAACCGGCGCGGAGCCCGGGGATTCCCGGTCCACCGTCCGTCAGGGCTACCTCGAGGGTTCGAACACCTCGGTCGTGAACCAGATGGCGGAGATGATCCAGGCCATGCGGTCCTTCGAGGCCAACCAGAAGGTGATCCGCATCAGCGACGAGCGCATGTCCCGCGCCATCACCCAGCTTTCGCCCACCCAGTAGTCCCGAAAGGTCCCCATGATCCGCGCCCTCTACACCTCCGCTTCCGGGATGCAGTCCCAGCAGACGAACCTGGACGTGATCTCGAACAACCTGGCGAACGTGAACACGACCGGGTTCAAGAAGAACAAGATCGAGTTCCAGGATCTCCTCTACCAGACCGAGCAGGCCGCCGGGGCGGAGCAGGGGAACAACACGCAGCTCGCCACCGGCGTCGAGGTCGGTCACGGCTCCCGCATCGCGGGCACGGGCCGCATCTTCACGGCCGGCGACCTGAGCAAGACCGGCGAGGATCTGGACGTGGCGATCGACGGCGAGGGTTTCTTCGAGGTGCAGCTGCCCGACGGCACCTCGGCCTACACCCGCGACGGCGCGTTCAAGATGAACGCCAACGGCGAGTTCGTGAACAACCAGGGCCTGAAGTATGTGGGCTTCGGCGCGGTGCCCGCCGGGACCAAGGAGATCTCGGTCGCCCCCGGGGGCACGGTCACGATGACCGCCGCGGACGGCACGCGTTCGACCTTCGAGATCCAGCTCACCCGCTTCATGAACCCCTCGGGCCTCAAGAGCATCGGCGGCAACCTCTTCACCGAGACCGGCGCGTCCGGCACGCCCGAGGTCGGACAGCCGAACAGCAACGGCTTCGGCTCCCTCCAGCAGGGCTACCTCGAGCTCTCCAACGTGAAGGTCGTGGAGGAGATGGTGAACATGATCGTCGCCCAGCGCGCCTACGAGGTGAACTCGAAGTCCGTGAAGGCGGCCGACGAAATGCTCCAGATCGCCGGCAATCTCACCCGCTGATGATCCCCGCCATGATCCCCGCCGCCACGCCCACCGGCACCTTTCCGATGATCGGCCCCTCGGCCGCGCCTCTGGCCCCGATGGCCGTCGTGATCGGGGGCGTGAAGCGAACGGACCCGGAGCCGGGCCTGCGCTTCTGCTTCAAGCCCGCCACGTCCCGGAAGTCCGGCGTGGCCCTGCGCCGCCGGTTCGCCGCCGCCGTGGCCCTCCTCTCCCTCGCCGCCGTCTTCGCGCTGCCGGCGCGGGCCGAAACGGTGAACCTCCCGGCGACCGTCGAAGTGGATTCCGCCGGGATCACCGTGGCAACGCTGGTGCCGGAACTGGCCGCCAAGCCCATCGGCGGACTCAAGCTGGCGGACGCCCCGGAGTTCGGCCGTTCCGAGACGTTGACCCGCGACGCCGTCGCCGCGCTGCTGCGGGAAAAGGCCCCCGAATTTGCCGTCACCAACTGGACCGGCGCTCCGGCCGTGAAGATCGGCCGCAAGGCGCGCACGCTCACCGAGGACGAGGTCCGGCAATGGCTCGTCGCCACGCTCCAGAACGAGCACGTCCGCGACCGCGGCGAGCTGGAGCTCCGCATCACCCGTTCGTGGAAGGCCGTTTCCGTGCCGGATGAGGCCCTTGAATTTCGTCTCGTGGACCTGCCGCTTTCGGGGATCGGCCCCAGCTTCGTGGCCCGCGTGGCGGTGGAATGCGCGGGCAGCCGGATCACGACGGTCCAGGTGCCGGTGCAGGCGAAGGTTTGGAAGGAAGTGCTCGTGGCGGGCTCGACGCTCATGCGCGGCCAGTCGCTGGCGGGCGCGGAGGTCCGCACCGAGCGGCGCGACGTGCTGATGACCCGCGACTACGTGACCCCGGACCAGGTGGCCGGCGGCGGCCACGAGCTGGTCTCCAACGTCACCATGGGCCAGCTCCTCACCGGCCGCGCCCTCCGGGTGAAGCCCGCCGTGACGCGCGGCACCGTGGTGGACGGCCTCGTGACGGACGGGGCGATGACGATTTCCATGAAGGTCGAGGTCCTGGAAGACGGGGCGATCGGCCAGAATCTGAGAGTCAGGAACGTGAAAACTCGCCGGGAAATGCTGGGAAAGGTCCAAAATGAACAAACCATTGTCCTTTATCTTTGAGCGCGCCCACCACTGGGCCCGCAAAAACGCGCGCAACGGGGTCGCTCCGATCGACGCGGCCGAAACGCTGGAGGACGCCTCCAGGAAATACCGGCGGCTCGAGGTCCGCTTCCGCCCCCGCCAGACCGTCGAGGCCGCCCTGCGCCGCGTGGCGCTCGTGGCCGCGCTGCTGTCGCTCCCGCTCGCGGCCCCGGCCGATTCGCTCTGGAAGTCCGACACCTCCCGCGCCCTCGTCGCCGACAAGAAGGCCTCCGCCGTCGGGGACATCCTCACCATCGTGGTGCAGGAGAGCAATTCCGCCTCGAAGAACAACAACACGCAGACCTCCAAGTCGAGCGGCGTGGACGCCAGCATCAGCAGCTTCCTCTATCCGCCCACCAGCTACGGCGCCCTGACCAAGAACGGCAGCCTGCCCGCGCTGAAATACGACTCTTCCAGCCAGCACAACGGCGGCGGCCAGATCAACAACTCCGAGGAGATCACCGCCCGCATCGCCGTGCGCGTCGTGGACGTGCTGCCGAACAAGACCCTGATCGTCGAGGGCCGCAAGCGCACCGCCTTCTCCGGCGAGAAGCAGGAGGTCATCCTGCGCGGCGTGGTCCGCACCGAGGACGTCACCTCGGTCAACACGGTCATGAGCTACAACGTGGCCGACGCCTCCATCCGCTTCGAGTCCGACGGCGCCGTTTCCGACGCGCAGAAGAAGGGCTGGTTCAGCCGCGTCTGGGACAAGATCAACCCCCTCTGAGGCCCCGGCATGATCGCGAGGATTCTCCCGGCGCTGGCCCTGGCCGCGCTCCTGGCCGTCCCCCAGACCGGATCGGCCGTGCTGTCGCGGGTCAAGGACATCGCCGTCATCGGCGGCGTCCGGGACAACCAGCTCACCGGCATCGGACTGGTCACCGGCATCAACGGCGACGGCGACAAGAATCCGGCCTACACGCTCCAGGCCTTCGCCAACGTGCTGGAACGGCGCGGCATCAAGGTGCCGCCCACCGCGCTCTCCTCCAAGAACGTCGCGCTCGTGCTGGTCACGGCCGACATCGGCGCCTTCAAGAAGGAGGGCAGCCGCATCGACGTGACGATCAGTTCCCTCGGCGACGCCAAGACGCTCCAGGGCGGCGTGCTGCTCCAGACCCTGCTCTATGGCGTGGACGACGAGGTGTATGCGATCGCCCAGGGTCCGTTGTCCATCGGCGGCATCAGCGCCGGGAACGACACGGCTTCCGTCCAGAAGAACCATCCCACTTCCGGCCAGATCGTCGGCGGGGCCATCGTGGAGCGGGAAATTCCCTTCACCCTCGTCCGCGACAACTCCGTGGACATCGTCCTGCGCGAGGGCGACTTCACCTCCGCCGCCCGCCTGGCCACCGCCCTGAACCAGAAGTTCACCAACACCACGGCCCGCGCCCTGGACTCGACCACCGTGCGGATCGACGTCCCGGAGGAATACCGCGACGCGGAGGTCGGCTTCATCGCCGCCATCGAGCGCGTGGAGGTCGAGTCCGACATCCCCGCCCGCATCATCATCAACGAGCGCACCGGCACCATCGTCGCCACCGCCCACATCCGCGTGGCCGCCTGCGCCGTCTCCCACGGCAACATCACCATCACCATCGCCAACAACGCGAATGTCTCCCAGCCGAACCCCTTCAGCGAGACCGGCCAGACGGTCGTCACCCGGCAGACCGACACGGCGGTGAACGAGGAAAAGGGTGCCCTGATCCCCCTGCAGGAAATGCCTACCGTGGAAAAAGTCGCCCAGTCCCTGAACTCCCTGGGGGTCACTCCGCGCGACATGATGTCGATTTTTCAGGCCATGAAGCAGGCTGGCGCGCTTCAAGCTGAGCTGGTGCTCCGATGAACATCGGTTCCACAACCAGCGGCGTCCGGGCCTCGGACTTCTCGGCCGAACAGCTCTCGACCAGCTCCGTCATCAGCGAGCAGGAAAAGGTCGCCGAGCTCGCCCGGCAGTTCGAGTCCGTCATGCTCCGCCAGATGCTGCGCGAAGCCCGCCAGCCCTCCTCCGAAGGCATCCTGGGCGAGGGCTCCTCCGAGAGCCGCGCCTACCACGACATGGTCACGGAGCGCCTGGCCGACACCATGAGCCACGGCGGCGGCTTCGGCGTCGCCTCCAGCCTCCAGGCCCAGTTGATCCGTCAGATCCCCTCTTCCGGCAGCCCGGCGGTCCCCGCCCAGGCCGCCCCACAACCATGAACTACATGCAGTCCATCAACGACCTGGTCGGCGCCCTCCGCGAGGAGCTGAAGACGTATGGCGGCATCCTCGCCCTCCTGGATCAGCAGCAGGAGTCCGTCATGAACCGCGAGGCCGACGGCGTCGTCGCCGCCGCCCAGCAGATCCAGGCGCAGATGCGCGAGGTCGAGCAGGCTCGGAAACACCGCGAACAGTGCCGGGCCGCCTTCGCCCGCCTCGTCGGACGTCCCGGCGACGCCACCTTCGCCGAGCTCCTGCCCGTCTTCCCCGCCGACTACCGCCCGCTGGTCCAGGCCCTTGTCGAGGAGAACAACCAGCTCCTCGTCCGCGTCCAGCAGCGCACCCGCCAGAACCACCTGCTCATGCGCCGTTCGCTCGAGCTGATGCAGACCTTCCTCGCGAGCCTCTTCCCGAGGGACGACACCCAGACCTACAACGACCGCGGCAGCGTCCCGGCCGGAATCCCCGCGTTCCGCCCCATGTTCGACGCCGTCGGTTGAGCCACCCCGCGATCCCATGCTCGGACTATTCGGCACCCTCAACATGGGCACCCGCTCGCTGGCCACCCAGCAGTTGGGCACTGAAGTCGCCGGCAACAACCTGGCGAACGTCAACACGCCCGGCTACGCCCGCCAGCGGCTCCAGATCCAGACCGGCATCACCGTCCCGTCCACGCTCGGCCCCCAGGGCACCGGCGCGGACGGCGTCGGCATCACCCAGCTGCGCGACGTCGTGCTCGACCGCCAGATCCTCAGCGAGGCCAGCGTCGAGGGACAGCTCAAGGCCCGCCAGCAGGGCCTCCAGTATATCCAGGCCAGCATCGGGCAGAAGATCGACAGCAGCGGCGCCGAGAGCCAGAGCGGCATCGCCGAGCAGATGTCCGAGCTCTTCACCGCCTTCCAGAGCGTCTCCAGCAGCCCCACCGACCTCGCCGAACGCCAGGTCCTCATCCTCAAGGCCCAGAACCTCGCCGCCCAGTTCAACCAGGTCTCCACCCGCTTGGACAACGTCGAGGCCGGGCTGAACGACTCCCTCAACGTGGACGTCAAGCAGGCCAACCTGCTCCTCGCCGACATCGCCAAGCTCAACTCCGAGATCCAGAAGACCGAGCGCAGCGGCGGCGGCCGCGCCAACGACCTCCGCGACGTCCGCCAGGAACGCATGGGATCGCTCGCCGCCCTCGTGAAGTTCACCTCCGCCGAGACCCCCGACGGCGCGCTCGACATCACCATCGACGGCCAGACCCTCGTCAGCGGCGCCGTCCAGCTCGACTCCATCGAGACCTACGACTCCGGCGGCGGCCGGCTCCTCCTCCGCACCGCCAACGGCCAGGCCAACCTCGACCCCGGCGGCGGCAGCCTCCACGGCAACATCGACATCCGCGACACCTCCCTCGCGGCCATGCAGCAGGACATCGACCTGCTCGCCTCCACCCTCGTCACGCAGGTCAACGCCGCCCACGCCGGCGGCTACAGCCTCTCCGGCTCCACCGGGGCCGACTTCTTCACCGGCACCGACGCCGGCTCCATCCGCGTCAACGCCGCCATCGCCTCCGACCCCCGGCTCGTCCAGGCCAGCGACACCTCCGGGGCCACCGGCAACAACCGGGTCATGCTGCGCCTCGCCCAGCTCGCCTCCGATCCCCAGTCCGCGCTGAGCAACCAGACCTTCTCCAGCTACTACAACCAGTCCATTGCCCGCATGGGCCAGGAGCTGGACTCCATGAACACCCAGATCGGCAACCAGGAGATCGTCCAGACCATGCTCGAGCGCCAGCGCGATTCCGTCATGGGCGTCTCTGTGGACGAGGAAATGACCGACCTGATCAAATACCAGCGCGCCTTCCAGGCCTCCGCCAAGCTCATCTCCACCGTCGAGGAGATGCTCGACATCGTCATGAGCCTCAAGCGCTGAACCCGTCCCCCGGGCGCCGCCGCCTGACCCCCAACCCCCACCACCATGCGAGTCACCTTCAACACGTTCCCCAACGGGCTGATCGACCAGTTGACGCAGCTGACCACCCGGCAGAGCTCCTACCAGCTCCAGGCCGCCACTGGCCAGCGCATCGTCAACGCCGAGGACGACCCCGCCGCCGTGCGCCGCGTGCTCGACATGCAGAGCGAGACCAAGACCCTTGCCCAATACCAGCGCAACATCGCCCGCCACCAGGAGATCGCCGACGCCTCCTTCGACGCGATGAAGCAGACCAAGACCCTCATCGACCGCGCCAGCGAGATCGCCACCCTGGCCGACGGCACCAAGTCCCAGCAGACCCTCGACACCCTCGCCATCGAGGTGGACGCCCTTCTTGCCCAGGCCATCCAGCTCGGCAACGCCAAGAACCGCGGCGACTACATCTTCGGCGGCAGCATCCCCGACCAGGAACCCTTCACCGCGGTCCGCGACGCCAACGGCTCCATCGTCTCCGTCACCTACAACGGCAACACCGAGGCCTCCCAGAGCGAGATCTCCGAAAAGGTCCTCCTCAGCTCCCAGACCGTCGGCTCCAACACCGGCGGCACCGGTGCCCGCGGCCTCTTCGTGGACGGCTCCACCTCCACCGATGTCTTCCAGCACCTCGTCTCCCTGCGGGACCACCTCAAGGCCGGCAACACCGCCGCGGTGAACACCACCGACCTGGCGAACCTCCAGAAGGACGAGGAGACCGTGCTCTTCCACATCGGCACCAACGGCGTCATCCAGTCCCGCCTCGAAGCCACCACCGCCCTCGTGAAGCAACGCGGCGAATCCCTCGGCACCCTCGTGTCCAAGGAGACCGACGCCGACCTCGCCGAGACCCTGGTGAAGCTCAACCAGACCCAGACGGCCTACCAGGCCGCCCTCCAGTCCGGTGGCAAGATCCTCGGCCAATCCCTCCTCGACTACCTGCGGTGAACAAGCCGCAAAGTCGTCAATTCCGTTTCTAGTGTGATCGGTTCTCGGCCATGACGCTGAGTTGTAGCCCGAGTGTTTTTTGGGGAGAAGAACCGAGAAAAACCCAGAGTTTTGCAGCAGAGCGAGTTTAGAAACGAAAGAGCCGCGCAATTCAGCGCGGCTCTTTTGCGACCAGAAGAAACGTAGGCGGTTACGCCTGATACGCCTCCATGCCCACGCAGGAGCAGACGAGGTTCCGGTCGCCGTAGACGTTGTCGATGCGGGAGACGGCGGGCCAGAACTTGTAGGTGCGGGTCCAAGGCGCGGGGAACGCGGCCTGGTCGCGGGTGTAGGGACGGTTCCAGCTGTCGCTGCACACCACGGTGGCGGTGTGCGGGGCGTGCTTCAACGGGTTGTTGGCCTTGTCGATCTTGCCGGTCTCGATGGCTTGGATCTCGCCGTGGATGGCGATCATCGCGTCGCAGAAGCGGTCGAGCTCGTCGAGGGCTTCGCTCTCGGTGGGTTCGACCATCAAGGTGCCGGCGACGGGCCAGCTGAGGGTGGGGGCGTGGAAGCCGAAATCCATGAGGCGCTTGGCCACGTCTTCCGCGGTGACGCTCTTGTAAGCGCGCAGGTCGAGGATGCACTCGTGGGCCACGAGGCCGTTCTTGCCCTTGTAGAGCGTGGGGAAATACGGCTCCAGGCGCTTGGAGATGTAGTTCGCGTTCAGGATGGCGAACCTGGTGGCCTCGGTCAGACCACGTCCGCCCATGAGGGCGATGTAGACCCAGGAGATAAGCAGGATGCTGGCGCTGCCCCACGGCGCGGCGGCGACGGCGCCGATCGGATCTTCACCGCCGAGGTTCACGACGGGGTGGCCGGGGAGGAAGGGCACGAGGTGCTCCGCCACGCAGATTGGGCCCATGCCTGGACCGCCGCCGCCGTGGGGAATGCAGAAGGTCTTATGGAGATTGAGATGGCAGACGTCGGCGCCGATGAAGCCGGGGCTGGTGAGGCCGACCTGGGCGTTCATGTTCGCGCCGTCCATGTAAACCTGGCCGCCGGCGTCGTGGATGATCTGGCAGATCTCGCGGATGGATTCCTCGAAGACGCCGTGCGTGCTCGGGTAGGTGACCATGAGCGCGCCGAGGTTGGCGGAGTTCGCTGCGACCTTCGCGCGGAGGTCGGTCAGGTCGATGTTGCCGTTGGTGTCGCAGGCGACGGCCACGACGGAGAAGCCGGCCATGACGGCGCTGGCGGGATTGGTGCCGTGCGCGGAGGTCGGGATGAGGCAGACGGTGCGGTTCGGCTGGCCGACGCTTTCCTGGTAGCGGCGGATGACGAGCAGACCGGCGTATTCACCGGCGGAACCGGAGTTGGGCTGCAGGCTCACGCCGGCGAATCCCGTGATCTCGGCGAGCCATTCTTCGAGCTGCGTGAAGATCGTCTGGTAGCCGCGCGACTGGGAGAGCGGGGCGAAGGGATGGAGCTTGCCGAACTCGGGCCACGAGACGGGGAACATCTCCGAGGTGGCGTTGAGCTTCATGGTGCAGGAGCCCAGCGAGATCATGGACTGGCAGAGCGACAGGTCGCGGGATTCCAGCCGCTTGATGTAGCGGAGCATCTCGGTCTCGCTGTGGTAGCGGTTGAAGACGTCGTGCTTCAGGTAGGCGCTGGTGCGGGCCAAGGGCGCGGGGAAGGCGACTTCGGCGTCGGCCGCGAGTTCGGCCACGGTCCAGGCCACGGGCTTGTCGCCATTGAGGATCTGGAGGATCTCCGCGACGTCGGCCTCGCCGGTGGTTTCGTCGAGCGAGATGCCGATGGTGTGGGCGTCGAGGTGGCGGAAGTTGATCTTGTGTGCTTCGGACAGCTTGGCGACATCGACGGTGCGTTTGCCGCGCAGACCGATTGTCAGGGTGTCGAAAAACACGTCGGGTGACACTTCGAAGTCGAGGCGTTCCAGACCTTCAGCCAAGGCGGCGGTCAGCAGGTGGACGCGCTGGGCGATCTTCTTCAGTCCTTCGGGGCCGTGATAGACGGCATACATCGCGGCCATGTTGGCCAGCAGCGCCTGCGCGGTGCAGATGTTGGACGTGGCCTTCTCGCGGCGGATGTGCTGCTCGCGGGTCT
>CBFGQE010000055.1:0-11286 GCA_965650815.1 uncultured bacterium | reverse complement strand
GACGTCGCGGATGCTTTCCTGGCCGAGGAGCATCATGCAGAGGCGGTCGATGCCGATGCCGATGCCGCCGGCGGGGGGCATGCCGTGTTCGAAGGCCACGAGGAAGTCCTCGTCGAGCTTCTGCTGTTCGCCGCCGGCCTGGTGTTCGAGGGCTTGGCGCTGGGCGATGGGATCGTTCTGCTCGGTGTAGCCGGGGGAGATTTCCTGGCCGTTGATGCAGCACTCGAAGACTTCGACGGTGGTGGGATCGTCGGCCGTGATCTTAGCCAACGGGACGAGTTCCTTCGGCAGGTGGGTGACGAAGGTGGGGTTGATGAGCGTGGGCTCGATCAGCTTCTCGAAGACGGCGCCGGTGACCTCGAAGTCCTCGTAGCCAGCGGCGATGTCGCCTCCGAGCTTGAGGTCTTCTGTGGCGCGGCGGCGGCGTTCCTCGGAGGAGACGTCGAACCAGTCCTGGCCGGCGACTTCGCGGACGAGGTCCTTGTATTTCGCGCGACGCCAGTTGGGTGTGAGATCGATGGTCTTGGTGACGATGCCCTCGGCGTCCTTATGCTCGATCACCAGCGTCCCCAGCACCTTCTGCGCGACGCCGCAGATGAGCGACTGGACGGTCTCCATCATCGTCTCGTAGTCGCCGAAGGCCTCGTAGGCTTCGAGCATGGTAAACTCGGGATTGTGTCGGCGGGAGAGGCCTTCGTTGCGGAAGTTCTTCCCGATCTCGAAGAGCTTGTTCACGCCGCCGACGAGCAGCCGCTTGTGATACAGCTCCAGCGCGATGCGGAGGTAGAACTCGCAGCCGAGCGCGTTGTGGAAGGTCTTGAACGGGGCCGCCGCCGCGCCGCCGGGAATGGGCTGCATGGCGGGCGTCTCCACCTCGACGTAGCCGCGCCCGTGGAAGAACGAGCGGATCTCGTGGACGATGGCGGAGCGCTTGAGGAAGACGTTCTTCACGTCGTCGTTGGCGATGAGGTCGAGGTAGCGCTGGCGGTAGCGGATCTCGGTGTCGGCGAGGCCTTCCCACTTGGCCGGGGGCGGACGCAGCGCCTTGGCCAGGATGGTGAAGCTCTCGACCTTCACGCTGATCTCGCCCATGCGGGTCCGGAAGAGGGTGCCTTTGACGCCGATGAAGTCGGCGAGGTCGAGGTGCTTGAAGATCTCGAACTGCTCGTCGCCGAGGGACTGCTTCTGCGCGTAGATCTGGATGCGGCCGGAGACGTCCTTGAGGTCGAGGAACTGGCTCTTGGCCATGTCGCGATGGGCGGTGATGCGCCCGGCGATGGCGACGGGCTGGCCCTCGGCGAACTCGCCCTTCTCGAACTTCTCCCGCGCTTCGCCGCAGCCGATGTCGGTCTTGAACTTGTTCTTGAACGGGTCGATGCCCTTGGACTGGAGCGAGGCCAGCTTGCTGCGACGTTGTTCGATGAGCGCGTTCGTGTCTTCCATAACGAGAGCGCGGACTAAACCACACGGGGCGGAAATTCGGAAAGGGGAAAGCCGGGAACCGGGAAATGGGGGAAACATCGAACGTTCAACGTCCACCGCTGAACGTCGCAGGATGGCTGAGAGGCCAAGCTGCAGAGCAGGGCCTAAACGGTAGGGCGAAGGCTCCGGCCGAGCCGCCTTGGGACGGACTGCGGTCCAGCACAGCCCCACTGGCGACTCCGAAGCGTTCCGGAGTAGCCAGTGGAGCGTCCTCTCGGATCGGGAATCCTCCGGCGGCTCGGCGGGAGCCTTCGCCTTACCGCATCGTCGCAGAATCAGTCTATTGGCGCTGGGAGGCCACGTGTCTTCGCCAGCCGAAGGCTTGCGCTACGCGCGGACGGGCATCCGCGCTCTTCCCCGCACTTGTTCCGCGCCGCTTAGAACGTTGTGTCGGCTGGGACGGCGGGGGCTTTTGCGCGCGTTCCGGCCGGAGCTGCAGGGCGCGGAGCGCTCTTTGCCGGGCTGGAAGCGGTAGCGGCGGGCTGGCCCTCCACCATCGCCACGAGCTGCTGGACGGCACCGCGCAGGGCGCGCGACTGGGAATCGAGCTCCTCGGCGGCGCTGGCGGTTTCCTCGGCGTTGGCGGCGTTGCCCTGGGTCACGCGGTCCATCTCGGAGACGGCGAGATTGATCTGGGAGATGCCCTGGTTCTGCTCGTTGGAGGCGGCGCTGATCTGGGCGACGAGCTCGTCCATGCGGCGGGTCTTGTCGAGGATGTCGCAGAGGCTTTCCTGGACCTTGGCGCTGATCTGGACGCCGCGTTCGCTCTTCTGCACGGCGTTCTGGATGGTGGAGGCGGTCTCGCGGGCGGCCTCGGCGCTGCGGCGGGCGAGGTTGCGGACCTCGTCGGCCACGACGGCGAAACCGGCTCCGGCCTCACCCGCCCGCGCGGCTTCCACGGCGGCGTTCAAGGCGAGGATGTTCGTCTGGAAGGCGATCTCGTCGATGGTCTTGATGATCTTCGCGACGTTGGCGCTGGTGGCCTTGAGGTCGGTCATGGCGGCGGCCATCTCCCGGACGTCGAGCGCGCCGGCATCGGCGGCGGCGCGGGATTCGACCGCGAGGGACTTCGCGGCGGTGGCGGCCTCGGCGTTGCGGCGGGTCATGCTGGCCATTTCCTCCAGGGACGCGCTGGTCTCCTCCAGCGAAGCGGCCTGTTGGCTGGCGCCCTCGGCCAGGCCGTGGCTGGCGCAGGAGATCTGCCCGGAGGCGGAGGCGGTCTGGGCGCTGACCTCGTTGATGTCGCGGATCGCGCGGTCCAGCGGGCGGACGATCAGGCGACGGTTCATCCACCAGAAGCCGCCGAGCACGAGGGCGGTGATGGGGAGGACCCAAAGGAGCGTCTCTGCCATGCCGGCGCGGACGACGCGGTCGATGCGGTCGAGATCGGCCTTGAGGATGAAGGCTCCGTGGACCTCGCCGACCTTCCAGTTCTCCATCGGGAAGCCGAGCATGTCCTTGCCGTCGCCGGTGGGGCTGTTCTTCGGGTCGCCGTGGCAGGCGAGACAATCGCGGGAGAGCACGATGGGCCGGGCGTAAACCATCTTTCCGGCGGCCTCGTCGATGTGGAACCATTCCTCCGTCTCGCTGTTCTCCAGGAGGTCCAGGATCTTCTCTTCTTCCGGCGTGGGGGCGTTGGCCGGGTTGCGGGCCTGGCGCTTGGGCACGCGGAACTCGTAGTTCTCGGCCTCGGCCACCTGTTCGATGGCATTCCAGGCGGCGACGACGGGAATGGTCTGGTAGAGGGCGGATTGTCGGAGCTCTCCCCCGCCCTGCTTGTATTCGGCGAGGAGCTTGGCGTGGTCGAAGGCCCCGGCGCGGTTCAGCGCGGAAATGGACTCGCGGACGTTCTCGGCCTCGGCGACGGCGTTGCGCATCGCGTGATGGGCGGCCTCAATCCCCTGGGAGCGGATGACGTTGCGTTGGACGAGCAGTCCGACGGCGGCGGTGAGGAGGATTCCCCCGGCGGCGGCGGCGGCGATCTTGGTTCCGAGTTTCATGGCAGTCGGTCAGGCGTCGATGTAGCCGGGATGTGACGCCCGTAGCCGGGCCGGACCTCCACGATGTCTCCGGCTTGCAGGCCCACATGTCCTGCCCGGCAGAGACCGATCCGGACGCGTATCCACGTCCGGACCCGCTCCTTGGATCGGCCGGGCGGCGGAACAGTTGAGGAAAAGAGCGCGGGAAAACCGCCCAGAAATTGCCTTCCCGGAACAACATTGGCCGGACGATGCGATCAATCTCCCGGAGGACGCTCGGACCTTGTCAGTCCCCCAAGCGACCCGCACGCTCGCCGCCGTCATGGTCCTGCCTCCCCTGCTCCACCGCATCCTGACCGAGACGCCGGCGCTGCGCCGCGCGTATCTCGTCGGCGGCTGCGTGCGCGACTGGCGGCTGGGCCGGGCGGTGAAGGACTTCGACATCGAGGTCTTCGGCCTGGGCTATCCCGAGCTGGTCCGCGCCCTGGAACGCTGGGGGCGGGTCGATCTCGTCGGCCGCTCGTTCGGCGTGGCCAAGCTCACGGGACCGGACAGGGAGCAGTTCGATTTCTCCGTCGCCCGCCGCGATTCCAAGACCGCGCCCGGGCACAAGGGCTTCAGCGTGGAGCTCGATCCGGGGCTGGAGCCGGAGGAAGCCGCCGCGCGCCGCGACTTCACGGTCAACGCGCTGATGTTCGATCCCCGCACGGGCGAGACGCTCGACTTCTTCGGCGGCCAAGCCGATCTGGAGCAGGGCGTTCTCCGCCACACCAGCGGCGCTTTCGTGGAAGATCCGTTGCGCGTGCTGCGCGGGATGCAGTTCGCCGCGCGGTTCCGCCTCGTGGGCGCTCCGGAGACGCTGGAGCTGTGCCGCAGCATCCGCCACTCCCACGCGGAACTCGCCGTGGAGCGCATCCGCGAGGAATGGCTCAAGTGGGCCACGCGCAGCGTGAAGCCGTCGCTCGGCCTGCGCTTCCTGGCGGATTCGGGCTGGATCGAGAACTACCCGGAGCTGGCCGCGATGATCGGCACGCCGCAGGACCCGGAATGGCATCCGGAAGGCGACGTCTTCGTCCACACCGGCCATTGCCTCGACGCCCTGGTGGATCTCCCGGCGTGGCGCGAAGCCGACGACACCGCCCGCGCCGTCTATGCGCTGGCCGTGCTGCTGCACGATGTCGGCAAACCCTCGACCACCGCGCGCGCCGAGCGCCACGGCCACGTCCGCATCGTCTCACCCGGCCATGAATCTGCCGGGATCGGTCCGGCTGAAACCTTCTTCGACCGGCTCGGATTGCAGAACGTGCTGCGCGAACGCGTCCCGCCGCTCATCCGCAACCACATGTCCTGCCACACGCACTGGAGCGACCACGCGGTGCGCCGCTTGGCCAAGCGGCTGGAGCCGGAGAACATCGCCGGTCTCTGCACCGTCATGACCGCCGACCACATGGGCCGTCCGCCCAAACCCGCCGTCGTCCCGCCGGGCGTCGTCGAACTGCTGGAACGCGCCGCCGCCTTGCGCGTCCGCGACGAAGCGCCCAAGCCCATCCTGCTGGGCCGCCACCTGCGCGAGCGGGGAGTCCCTCCCGGCCCCGCGATGGGCGAGCTGCTTGCCTCCGCCTTCGAGGCGCAGTTGGACGGGAAGTTCCACGATCTCGCCGGCGCGCTCGCCTGGATCGACCAGAACACCCAGGCATCCCTCCATCCTCCCGTTCAATAGCCGACCGCCCCGTTGCGTCCAAACCGCCAGTCACCCCATGAAAACCCGCTCCCGTTTCCCTTCGGTCGCCGGCCCCCTTCGGACGGCGCTCCTCTCGCTGCTTTGCTTCGGTCTGCTCGCCTCCGGCCAAGCGGCCGAAACCGACGGGGCAAAGCCCAACGACACCGAGTTCGAGCGCGGCGTGCAGGAATGGAAAGCGGCGCCGAACGCGGCCGAGCGGTTGAACCGCGCCGAGAGCCGCTTCTTCAAGCGCCGCCTCTCCAGCCAGCAGGTCAAGCGCATGGCCCGGGAGATCGCGGACGAGGACGAACGGATCGAGTTCGCCGCGCGGGCCTACCCGCACGTGGTCGATCCGGAGAACTTCTACGACGTGTATGACGCCTTCCAGACCATCTCCAAGGTCTTCCGCCTCCACGACCGGCTCGCGGCCCAGCGTCGTCCCGGCCCTCCGCACCAGGCGCCCCCAGTGGTGATCGTCACCCCTGCCCCGCTCTCGGAAGAGGAGTTCCAGGGCATCGTCGGCACCCTGCAAAAGGAACGCTTCGACGACGACCGGCTGGCCAAGGCGAAGATGCTGGATCGCGGATTGCGCGGCCGTCTGGCCTGCGCCCAGGCGGTGGAACTGCTGAAGCTCTTCAAGTTCGACGACCAGCGCCTCGACTGCGCCAAGCTGGCCGTGGACTGGGTCGTGGACCCCATCAACCTCCACCAGCTCGTGGACACGATGAAGTTCCAGGACAGCCGCGACCGGCTCACCAAGTTCATCGCCGAGCGCGACCGCGAGCCGGGCCGTGGACCCAAGCGGTGAGCGGCGAAGCCGCCGCTGGTCGGGCATCCTTGCCCGGCAACCGGTTCAGCCCTCGCCCGAGCCGCGGAACTTGTCGGCTTCGTTCTTGAACAGGACGTTGAAGGTCGTCAGCGAGCCGTAGCTGCGGGTGATGTATTGCTGGAGCTCGACCTTGTCGGCGTCGCTGAGACCGGCGTGCGCGTTGATCTTCTGTTCCAGCACCCGGAGGTTGTTCCGCACCATCACGATCTTGTGGAAGAAGGTTTCCAGCGGCACTTCCTTGGCCTGCGTGGCGCCGTCGGCGGGCTTGATCACCACGTTGCCGTTGCGCCAACGCGCGCCGAGCTGTTCCACCACGGAGCCGGGCCGTTCCAGGCCCAGTTCCTCGATCACCTGCTGGACGGTTTCCGAGATGATGGCGGAGAGCGGCTGCTCCAGGTTCTGGATCGCGACCTGCGGTTCGGCAGGTTCGAGGATGTCGGGCGAAACGGTGCGGACGAGGTCTTCGAAGCGGATGTCGGCCGTGTGCTCGGAAATGCTCTTCACGGAACCGACGCCGTATTGGGGATGGCGCACGCGCATCCCGAAATGCAGGGACTGGGATTTCATTCGGATGCCCCGACGATGCGGACCCGTCGGCTCCGCCCAAAGCAAAAAACTCCCGTCGCGGCCAACTGCTCCGCACCAAGACCGCGACACGGTGGACGGCGTCCGGGCGGGCCGAGCGGTCCGATTCGCCGTGAACAACCTCTTGAGCATCCCGCCTTGGCCAAGGTAGATGACGACCAACGCCCCATGACCACCAAACACCGGATCTTCACGACGAGCTTCGCAAGCGTCTATCCCCTCTACGTCGCGAAGGCGGAGAAAAAGGGACGGACAAAAGCCGAGGTGGACGCCGTGATCCGTTGGCTGACGGGCTACAGCGCCCGGGAGCTGGAAGAACTTCTGAAGGCGGGGACGGACTTCGAGACCTTCTTCCAGCGGGCTCCCCGGATGAACCCTTCGCGCGTCCTGATCAAAGGCGTGGTGTGCGGCGTGCGGGTGGAGGAGGTCCAGGACCCGACGATGCGGGAGATCCGCTACCTCGACAAACTGGTCGATGAGCTGGCCAAGGGAAAGGCCCTGGACAAGATCCTGCGGGCTTGAGCTGCACTTTTCGCGCGAACCACCAACGGCCCAAACCATCGCCGTTTCACGCATGAAAAAGGCCGCCCCGGGTCGGGGCGGCCTTGGGCCTTTCGGATAAGAAGGCGTTGAGCGTGCGGTTCAGATGAACTCGTTGATGATCGATTCGAGGAGCTCCTGGCGGCCGGACTGGAGGCCGGAGACTTCGCCGATCTTCAGGGCGTGCTTCTCGCAGTCGGCGAAGCTGGCCTTGCCGGCCTCGATCTTCGCGCCGATGCCGCTGTCCCAGCTGCTGTAGCGCTGCTTCACGAACTCGGCGATGCGGCCGTCCTTGCGGATGGCGGCGGCGGCCTTCAGGCCACGGGCGAAGGCGTCCATGCCCGCGATGTGCGCGAGGAACAGGTCGTCCAGCTCGAAGCTTTCGCGGCGGACCTTGGCGTCGAAGTTCACGCCGCCGGCGGTGAAGCCGCCATACTTCAGCACGCGGAGCATGGTCTGCGTGGTGAGGTAGAGGTCGGTCGGGAACTGGTCGGTGTCCCAGCCGAGGAAGTAGTCGCCCATGTTGGCGTCGATGGAACCGAGCGCACCGGCGGCGCCGGCGACTTCCATCTCGTGCTCCATGCTCTTGCCCGCGAGCCAGGCGTGGTTCACTTCGAGGTTCAACTGGAAGTGCTCCAAGAGGCCGTATTCGCGGAGGAAGTTGAGGCACGCGGCGGCGTCGGAATCGTATTGGTGCTTGGTGGGTTCCTTCGGCTTGGGCTCGATGAAGAACGGACCCTTGAGACCGATCTTCTTCTTGTAGTCGACCGCCATGTGCATGAACTGGCCGAGATGGTCCATCTCGCGCTTCATGTCGGTGTTGAGCAGCGTGGAGTAGCCTTCGCGGCCGCCCCAGAAGACATAGCCCGCGCCGTCGAGTTCCTTGGTCCACTCCATCGCCTTCTTCACCTGGGCGGCGGCGTAGCAGAAGACGTCCGCGTTGCAGCTGGTGGCGGCGCCGTGCATGTAGCGCGGATGGACGAAGTTCTGGGCGGTGCCCCAGAGCAGCTTGATGCCGGTGTCCTTCTGGAGCTTCTTCAGCTCGGCGGCCACGGCGTCGAAGTTCTTGTTCGACTCGGCGAGCGTCTTGCCGTGCGGGGCGACGTCGCGGTCATGCCAGCAGTAGAAGGGCGCGCCGATCTTGCTGGTGAACTCGAACATGGCGTGGGCGCGCTTGATGGCGTCCTTCACCGTGCCTTCGCCGGTCTGCCACGGGCGGTTGGCCGTGCCCCAGCCGAACATGTCGCCGCCGTTGCCGCGCATCGTGTGCCAATAGACCACGGCGAAGCGCAGGTGCTCCTGCATGGTCTTGCCCTCGACGAGCTCGGTGGCGTTGTAGTGCTTGAACGCGAGCGGATTCTTGGAGTCCGCGCCTTCGTATTTGATCGCGGAGATCTTCGGGAAAAATTGCGGCATATCGGTTTCGTTTTGTTGTGGAAACGGGACACGGAGAAAACGTCATCCCACGGAGGCGCGCAAGCGGGGAATCGCCTGCAAACACAAGTAAAAATTGAGGACAGGCATGACGGAAAAACTCAAATCGTGGCCGTCTCCGGAGCCCCTGGAAACTCCCGTTAAACGGGGAAGCACAGCCGCTTCCGACGCGCGCAGTTGAACGCGGCCGGACCCTCGGGGAGACTCGCGGCGAATGGCGAACAAGTTCTACGAAGCCGGCGCGGCGCGGGCGGAAAAGGTCAACGACCTCTTCGCCGCCGTCGCTCCGCGCTACGACCTGATCAACGATCTCCAGAGCTTCGGGCTGCATCGCTGGTGGAAGCGTCGGCTGGTGCGGTTGGCGGAGGTCTCGCCGGGCTGCCGCGCGCTCGACCTGTGCTGCGGCACGGGCGACGTCGCCTTCGCCCTGGCCAAGGCGGGCGCGACGGTCACGGGCTTGGATTTCAGCGAACCGATGCTGGCGGTGGCGCGGCGAAGGAAGGCGGCCCAGGCGTCGGACCGTTCCCCGGAGTTTATCCAGGGCGACGCGATGGCGTTGCCGTTTCCCGACGCGAGCTTCGACGTGGTCACGGTCAGCTACGGTCTGCGCAATCTGTCGGATTGGCGTCGCGGCTTGTCCGAGATGTTCCGCGTGGCGAAGCCGGGCGGTCGCGTGCTCGTGCTGGACTTCGGCAAGCCGGACGATCCATGGCTGCGCGCGGCCTACTTCGCCTACCTGCGCATGTGCGTGCCGGTCTTCGGCCGATTCTTCTGCGGCGACGCCGACACCCACGCCTACATCCTGGAATCCCTGCACCACTACCCGGCACAGCGCGGCGTGGAAGCGGGGATGCTGGAACTGGACGCCCGCGCCGTGCGGGTGGTGAACCTGCTCGGCGGCGTGATGAGCCTCAACGTGGGCGTGAAGCCGTTCGTCACCGTCAGCGCAGCAACCAGCTAAAGAGCGGACCAAGCACCAGGGCCGGCAGGTAGTTGGCCAGCTCCACTTTCTTCAGTTCGAAGATGACGAGGGCCGAGATGGTGATCAGCAGCGCGCAGCAGGCCCCGAGCGGATCGAGCAGCGCGTGTTCGCGCAGGAACGGTTCCAGCCGCGCGGCTCCCAGACTGAGCGTGCCCTGCCAGGCCAGCACGGGCAGCGCGCTCGCGGCCACGCCCCACTTGAACGAAGCGCCGAGGCTCAACGCGGCCACGCCGTCCATCACCGCCTTCACCAGCAGCGGCCAGGCATAGCCCAGCGCGCCTTCCGTCACCGCGCCCGCGAGGCCGAGCGGATTGGCGTTCAGCACCAGCGCGCAGGCGACGAAGCTGTCGGAGAACTTCGTGGTCGAGTTGCTGGAGAGCAGTTGGCCCGCGTAGCGGCCGATGGCGTTGGAGGCCTTTTGCAGGCCGAGGAGTTTTCCCAGCAACGCGCCCAGCCCCATCGCGACGACGGCGATGGCAAACTGTTTGAGGACGGAGAGGAACGAACCGTTGAGGCTGAGCCAGAGGAGATGGAACCCGAACGCGAAGGTCGCCATCCCCAAGAAGACCTTGAGGCGGACCTGGGCCGCAGCCGACAGGGCGTTTGGCTTGAACTGTCCGACCAGCCCGCCGACCAGCACCGTTGCCGCGTTGAGAATCGTTCCGATCACGGGCGAGACTCAACGCGATGGAGCTGTTCGAGCCAAGTCCCGAGCTTGGTCGATGGCCGATGCGAACACCGTTGCGGAGAAGGCGGACGCTTTCCGGATCGGAGAACCCGGCTTGCAGCCGAATGGACTGACGTTCTACGGCGCGACCAGCCGGAAGTAGCGCGGTGCGCCGCCGGGGAAGTTCGACACGGTGGTGGTGCCGACGGCTCCGGCTCCGGTGGTGTTCGTGGCGATGGTCAGCCAGTTGGTGGAGACGAGGTTGGTGTTCACCTGCACGCGGTAGCTACGGGAGGGCAGGGCGAGGTTGGTGAGCACGAGGAAATTGCCGTTGGTGGAGACGATCCGGTTCGTGGTCACGGTGGAGCCGTTGGTCGTGAGCACGGTGTTGGTGGTGAAGAATCGGGGCACGCCGGTGATCCGCAAGACGGGCCGGTTGGCGGCGAAGTCCACGTTGGTCGCGCCGCCGGAGGGGTTGGCGGCGTTGGTCAGGCCGAGGGTGACGAGCCGGAGCGCGGGGCTGAAACCCGCGCCGAGATTGGTCGGGTAGACGGTATAGGTGCCGGCCTGGAGATTGGTGAAGGCGTAGAAGCCGTTGGTGTCGGTGAGGGCGCGGACGTTATCGGCCCAAACGGCGTAGCCGCTCAGGACGTTCGTGAGGTTGGTCTTTCCGTTCGAGAGATAGACTTCGGTCAAACGGCCCTGAAGCGGGAAGACAGGGGCAAGCTCGAAGGCCCCGATGTCGGGCCCCGCTCCGAGCGGACGCAGGGTTCCGCGGGCATCGCTCAAAGGCATGGTGGCGGGATCGGCGGCGTCGATGGCAGGACTGTTGGTGCGGAAACCGACGGTGAGCAGCACGCCGTTGTTCTGCTGCAACGGTTCGAGTTGCGGGTCGAGGTTTTGGCGGCTCGTGGGTTGGGTCCAGAGGATTGAACGGTCCGAGGAGAGGTTGTAGCCGGCGTCGAGGATCGCGCCCCAAGCATTGGTGGGAAATCCATTACCGAGCAGGGTGCTGTTCAGCGCGACGGAGCCGAGGAGATTGGAGTTGGCCAAGGAACCGCCCTTGGC
>CBFGQE010000054.1:0-11330 GCA_965650815.1 uncultured bacterium | reverse complement strand
TCCATGCACCGCCTCCTCCCAACCCTGCGGCTCCCGAGAACGCTGCGCCTCGCGGCGGCGGTTCTTCTGCTCGCGTTCGCCGCATCCGTGCGCTCGGCCGACACGCTGCGGCACGAGCTGGTGGTGCGCTCCTGGGGCACCGAGGAGGGCCTGCCGCAGAACACGGTCAACGCCATCGCCCAGACGCGCGACGGCTATCTCTGGCTCGGCACGCGCGACGGGCTGGCGCGCTTCGACGGCGTGCGCTTCACCGCTTTCGGGCTGGGGGACGGGCTGCCCGCGCTCGAGGTGCGCGCCCTGCGCGAGGACCGGCGTGGCTTCCTGTGGATCGGCACCAGCGGCGGGCTCTGCCGCCTCATCCACGGGCGCATCGAGCCGCTGAACCTGCCCCTGCAGGGATTGGGCAGCGACACGATCACCGCGCTGGAGGAGGATCGTGAAGGGCGGATCTGGATCGGCACCCGCGCCGGGGTCTGCCTCTGGCGCGACGGGCGTTTCGCCGACGCCTCGGAACTGGCCGAACTGGAGGGGGCACCGGTCTCGAACCTCCACTGCGACCGCCGGGGCTCCGTCTGGATCGCCACCGCCACGCGCGGCCTGTTCGAGTTCTCCGAGAACCGCCTGCGCCAGGACCGGGGGCCGGACGACCTGGAGCGCATCTCCGCCTACTGCGTGCTGGACGATCGCCAGGGCCGCCTCTGGGCCGCCGTCGGCAACGGCATCGTCCTCTGCCGCGAGAACGGCGAATGGGGCCGCTACACCATGACCAACGGCCTGCCCCTGGCCTACATCTCCTGTATGGCCGAAGGGCCGGACGGTTCCATCTGGGCCGGATCGCTCGACGCCGGGCTCTATCGGCTGAAGGGCGACCGCTTCGAGTCCTTCGGCCGCGACGACGGCCTCTCGGGCGACGCCATCCGTGCGCTCTGCTACGACGGCGAGGGCAACCTCTGGGTCGGCACCCGCACCTCCGGGCTGAACCGCGTGAGCCGCCGCACCGTGCTGGCCCTGGGCGTGGAACAGGGGCTGACCAACGACTTCATCCGGGGCGTGGCGCAGACCCGCGACGGCACGCTCTGGGTCGGCACCACCGGCGGCGGGCTCCATCGCGGCGGCCCGGACGGCTTCACCCGCTTCGTCCCGCCGCCCCCGGCGGACGCCTACGTCTTCCTCGACGCCGTGCTGGCCACGCCCGACGACACGCTCTGGTGGGGCGCGGCCCGCGCGCTCTTCGCCACGCGGGATGGACAGATGCTCGCCCTCCACACGAACAACCTCCCCTGGTTCCGCTCCGCCGCCGTCACCGCGTTGAGCGAGGACGGACGCGGCGGCCTGTGGATCGGCACCTCCGAGGGCCAGCTCGTGCACCATGCGGAAGGCCGCTTCGAGGAATTTCCCCACCGCACCGGACGCGGCGCCATCACCGCGCTCGCGCTCCAGCCCGACGGCGCGCTCTGGATCGGCTCCGAAGCCGGCGGCCTGCGCCGCATCCGGGGCGCGGACGACCCCATCCTCGGAGTCACCAACGGCCTCTCCAGCCCCATCATCCGCGCGCTCCGCCTGGACGGCGACGGCAACCTCTGGATCGGCACCGGCGGCGGCGGCCTCAACCTCTGGCGCGACGGCCGTGTCACCGCCTTCACCGAGAAGCAGGGCCTCGGCGCGGAGACCGTTTCGCAGATCGTGGACGACACGATGGGCAGCCTCTGGCTCGGCTCCAATCGCGGCATCTGGCGCGTCCGCAAGACCGACCTCGCCGCCCTGGCCGAAGGCCGCCTCGCCTTCGTGCATCCGCGCGTCTTCGGCCGCACCGACGGGATGCCGGTGGAGGAATGTTCCACCGGCTTCTCCCCCGCCGGGCTGCGCCTGCGCTCCGGCGACCTCTGCTTCTCCACCGTGAAAGGGCTGGTCATCGTCGATCCCTCGCGCGAGGAGACCAACGCCCCGCCGCCGCAGGTCTGGCTGGAGGAGATCACCGTCAACGGCGCGGTCCAATCGGTCGAAACCGAGCGCGCCGTGGAAGGCCGCCGCCCGCGCCAGGCTTCGCTCGTCGTCCCGGCGGGCGGACGCGAATTGGAGCTGCGCTTCACCGGCATCAGCTTCGCCGCCCCGGAGAAGGTCCGCTTCCGCTACCGCCTCGAAGGCCTCGACCGCGACTGGATCGAAGCCGGCACCCGCCGCACCGCCTTCTACCACAGCCTGCCGCCCGGGCGCTTCACCTTCCGCGTCACCGCCGCCAACGCCGACAACGTGTGGGACCCCGTCGGTTATTCGCTGGCCCTGACCATCGAGCCGCGCCTTTGGGAGGAACCGTGGTTCCAGGTCGCGGGCACCCTCGCCGGAGTCGGCCTCCTGGTCGGCGTCGCCCGGCTCGTCGAGCGCCGCCGTTATCTGCGGCGGCTCGCCTTGCTGGAAACCCAGAACGCCGTCGAACGCGAGCGCCTCCGCATCTCCCAGGACATGCACGACGACATTGGAGGCATCCTCACGCAGGTCACGCTGCTCAGCGAACTCGGCCGCGCCGAGGCCGACGCGCACCACGAGACCAAGACCGTCTTCGAGCGCATCGGCCACCAGACCCGCGCCGCGGTCCAGGGCATGGACGAGATCATCTGGGCCACAAATCCGAAGAACGACAACCTCCCGCGCTTCGCCGAATACGTCTGCCGGTTCGCCGATGAATGGTTCGAAAGCTCGCCCATCCGTTGCTGGCAGGAAGTCCCCACCGACCTGCCCAACCTCCCGCTGCGCGCCGATGTCCGGCACAACGTCTTCCTCGCCGTGAAGGAAGCCATCCACAACGTGCTCAAACATTCCGGGGCCACCGAAGCCTGGCTACGGCTGGCGCTCGCCCGGGACTCCGTGCGGATCGAGGTCGAGGACAACGGGCGCGGACTGCCCTCCGCATCCGTCGCCCCGATGGGCCGCACCGGCCACGGCCTCGGCAACATGGCCATGCGCCTCGCCGAATGCGGCGGCCGCGCCGAGATCCTCGACACCGGCCACGGCACCCGCGTGGAGTTCGTCTTTCCCTTGGCCGGAAAGCCGTGAGGCCGGTGCAACGCCGTCTCCCCTCTCCCCACGAAGGCCGTTGCTGCCATTCGAGCGTCCGGATTGGCCTGAAAGGCCTCGGGATTTGACGCGCCGACGGGGAGCTGACACCCTCCGGGCAGAACCTCCCCCAACCCGCGCACGGCCCGTGCCGTCGCGCGCGCCGGGAGTGTCCAATGCCCGGAACCAGCCGCCCGTGGCGGCAGTCGTTCGGTTCCGGTTTTCCCGAAACCCTGCATGGCCTCCCGGACCCCGAATGACGGTCTGGAGTCGGCGCTGCGCGAGAGCGAGGAACGCTTCCGGCAGATCGCCGAGTCCATCCACCATGTCTTCTGGGTGACGGACCTGGTGCCGGCGGAACGCATCTCCTACGTCAGCCCCTCCGTCCTTCGCATCTGGGGACGGCCGCCGGAAGCCTTCTACGCGAGCGCCCGGCTCTGGTTGGACTGCGTGCACGACGAGGACCGGCCCAAGGTGATCGCCGCTTTCGAGCACTGGCTGGCCGCGCCCTCGGAGCGCAGCTACGACGCGGAGTTCCGCATCGTGCGGCCCGACGGCGAGATCCGCTGGGTCCATGACCAGGGTCGCCTGGTGATGGACGCCTCGGGTCGGCCGGTGCGGGTCACGGGCATCGCCGAGGACATCACCGCGCGGAAGCGGTCGGAGCTGGCGCTGCGGGAGAGCGAGGAGCGGTTCCGCCAGATCGCGGATTCGATCAACCATGTCTTCTGGGTGGAGGAGCTGGAGCCGACGCCCCGCGTCTCGTATGTCAGCCCGGCCTTCGAGCGGATCTGGGGACGGCCCGCCGACGAAATCCTGGCCAACAGCGCGCTCTGGATGGAGTGCATCCATCCACAGGACCGGCCCAAAGTGGCCCGCGCTTTCGAGAACTGGCTCCGGACACCCGACCGGCTCGGGTTCGACGAGGAATACCGCATTGTCCGGCCCGACGGGGAGATCCGCTGGATCCACGACGCGGGCCGGATCTGCCGGAACGCCGAGGGCCGGGTCTATCGCGTGACGGGCGTGGCCGAGGACATCACGTCGCGCAAGATGGCCGAGAGCGCGCTGGACCAGAAGCAGCGGCAGTTCCTCCAGCTCATCGAGAGCCTGCCGCAACTGGTCTGGACCTGCGGCGCCGACGGCGCGTGCGACTACCTCAGCCCGCAATGGGTGGCCTACACCGGCGTGCCGGAGCGGCGGCAGCTCGGCAAGGGCTGGGCGCATCAGGTCCATCCGGACGACCGCGACCGGGTCGTCGGCGCGTGGAACGACTCGGTGGCCGCCGGGGAACCCTACGACGTGGAGATGCGTCTGCGGCGCTACGACGGCACGCACCGCTGGTTCAAGGTCCGGGGCGTGCCGTTGAAGGACGCGGACGGGCGGACGGTCCGGTGGTTCGGCACCAGCACGGACATCGACGAGATGAAGACGGCGACGGCCGCGCTGGCCGACCGGGAGCAACGGCTGCGGCTGGCGGTGGAGCAGTTGACCGGCGTGTGGACCACCGACCGGGAGCTGCGGTTCAACTCCCTCACCGGGTTCAGCCAGTTGCCCGAGGAGATGTCGCTGCTCGGCCTGCCGTTGCAGAGCGTGATGGGCGGCCTGGCCGACGACCATCCGGCCGTGGCCGGCCATCGGGAGGCGCTGGCGGGCCGGTCCGCTTCCTACGACTTCGTGTCCGGCTCGCGCCATTACCGCTGCTCGGTCGCGCCGCTGCGCGACACCTCGGGCGAGATCATCGGCGTGGCGGGCATCGCGACGGAGTTCACCGACCTGCAGAACCTCCGCCAAAGCCTCGTGGAGGAGCGCGACCGCCTGGCGCGCCTGGCCGAGGCCGCGCCTTCCGTCCTGCACACCTTTCGCCTGGGACCGGACGGCACCGCGAGCTTCACCGGGGGCCAGGTGCGCGTGGCCGAGCTCTACGGGCTGCCGGTCGAGGCGGTTTCCGTCAACGCCTCCGGGATCATGGAGCGCATCCATCCCGACGACCGGGAACGCCTGCTCGCCGCCATCGGGGAGTCGAAGGGCAAGGGCGGCGCCTGGCGCGTGGAATACCGCATCCTCCATCCCGTGCGGGGCGAGCGGTGGATCGAGGGCCATTCCCTGCCCGTGGCCGATCCCGACGGCGGCACGAGCTGGCACGGGTGCCTGACGGACATCACCGAACGCAAGCGGGCCGAGGAGGAGCTGCGCGAAAGCCGGGCCAAGCTGGAGACCGTCTTCGAGCACCTGACCGAGGGACTCGTCATCGCCTCGGTGGATGGAAACCTGCTGAGCTGGAACCGCGCGGCCATCGCGCTGCACGGCTTCGACAGCCCGGAGGATCTCAGGGAACGGTTCTCCGATCTCCGGTCGATCTTTGCCCTGACCACGTTGGCCGGAGAGCCGGTGCCCTTCGACCAATGGCCGCTCTCGCGCATCCTGCGGGGCGAGACTCTGCGGAGCCTGGAGCTGCGGCTGCGCCATCTCACGCAGGGCTGGGAAAAGGTCTTCAGCTACGGCGGGGCCCTGGCGCGGGACGGCTCGGGCAATCCCGTGGTGGCCATCGTGCACATGAACGACATCACGCCGCGCGTCCGCGTGGAGGAGGAGATCCGCCGCCTCAACGCCGACCTGGAGCAGCGCGTGGCCCGGCGGACGGAGGAGCTGGAGGCGGCCAACCGCGAGCTCGAGGCCTTCAGCTACTCCGTCTCGCACGACCTGCGCGCGCCGCTGCGGGCGGTGGACGGCTTTTCCCAGGCGGTGCTGGAGGACCATGCGGATCTGTTGCCCGAAGACGGACGGCGCCAGCTCGCCACCATCCGCGACAGCGCGCAGCGCATGGGGGAATTGATCGACGACCTGCTGGCCTTCTCCCGTTTGAGCCGCCAGCCGCTGGCCAAGCGGCGCACGGACATGGGGGCGCTGGTGATGGAGTCCTACGACGGGCTCGCGCTCATGCACCGGGGCCGCAACGTGGACTTCCGCCTCGGCCCCCTGCCCGAGTGCCAGGGCGACCCCTCGCTGCTGCGGCAGGTCTGGACCAACCTGCTCTCCAACGCGCTCAAATACTCCCGCCTGCGCGATCCGGCCATCGTCGAGGTGGGCTGCTGCGACGCGGACGGCCTGCGGCTCTACTACGTGCGGGACAACGGCACGGGCTTCGACATGCGCTATGCGCACAAGCTCTTCCGCGTCTTCCAGCGCCTGCACCGCGCGGAGGACTTCGAGGGCACGGGCGTGGGCCTGGCCATCGTGCAGCGCATCGTCGCGCGGCACGGCGGCGCCGTCCGGGCCCACGGCGAGCCGGGCCAGGGCGCCACCTTCAGCTTCTCCATCGCCGACACCGCAAACCCATGAGCAACTCCGGCCAAATCGAAATCCTCCTCGTGGAGGACAATCCCCAGGACCTCGAGCTCGCCCTGCGCGCCTTCAAGAAGGCGAAGCTGGCCAACCGCATCGAGGTCGCGCGCGACGGCGAGGAGGCGTTGGACTTCGTCTTTTGCCAGGGTCCGCACGCCGCGCGCAGCATCGAGGACGTGCCCCGCGTGATCCTGCTGGACCTGAAGCTGCCCAAGGTGGACGGGCTGGAGGTGCTCCACCGCATCAAGGCCGATCCCCGCACGCGATCCGTCCCCGTGGTCGTGCTCACCTCGTCCAAGGAACAGAGCGACCTGGTCGAGAGCTACCAGCTCGGGGTGAACAGCTACATCGTGAAGCCCGTGAACTTCGACCGCTTCGTCGCCGCCGTGCAGGATCTCGGCCTGTATTGGCTCGTGCTCAACCAGTCCTCCAAACCGGGCCGATGAAATCCAGGACCCCCAGCCCGTTGAAGCTGCTGCTGGTCGAGGACGACCCGCTGGACGCCGAGCTCGTGCTGCGCGAGCTGCGCCGCTCCGGCTACGAGCCGGACTTCCGCCGGGTGGACACGGAGGAGGACTTCCTCGCCGCGCTGTCGGCCGATCTCCAGCTCATCCTTTCGGACTACGATCTGCCTTCGTTCCAGGGATTGCGCGCCTTGGAACTGGTCCAGGAACACGGGCTGGACCTGCCCTTCATCGTGGTCTCCGGCACCATCGGCGAAGAAACCGCCGTGGCCGCCATCAAGCAGGGCGCTTCCGACTACCTGCTCAAAGGCGCTCTGACCCGCCTCGGCCAGGCCGTTGCGCAGGCCCTCCACCAGGCGGAGATGCGGCGTGAACGCCACCAGATGCAGGCCGCGCTGCGACGGGCGGAGGCGCGCTATCGCGGCATCTTCGAGAACGCGGTCGAGGGCATCTTCCAGACCAGCCCGGACGGCGCGCTGCTCGCGGCCAATCCCGCGCTGGCCCGGATCTTCGGCTACGATTCGCCCGAGCAGGCCATCGCCGAGATCAAGGACGTGGCCGCCCGCCTCTACGCCCATCCCGAGCAGCGCCGGGAAGCCATCCGCCAGCTCCGCGACAAGGGGGTCATCAGCCAGATGGAGCTGGAGATGCGCCGCCGGGACGGCTCTCCCATCTGGGTCTCGATCAACGCCTGGCTGGCGCGCGACGCCGAGGGGCGCGAGCGCTTCGAGGGCATGCTGGTGGACGTCTCCGAGCGGGTCGCCGCCGAGAAGGCCCGCGAGCGCCTCGAGGAACAGCTCCGCCAGTCGCAGAAGATGGAGGCCATCGGCCAGCTCGCCGGCGGTGTCGCGCACGACTTCAACAACATCCTCACCATCATCCAGGGCAACGCCTCGCTCCTCTTGCTGGAGGACAATTCGCCCGAGAACAGCGCGTCGTTCGCCACCCAGATCGCCGAGGCCGCCGAACGCGCCGCCAGCCTCACCCGCCAGCTCCTGCTCTTCAGCCGCAAACAGGCCATGCAGCCGGCGGACCTCGACCTCAACGAGGTCGTGGTGAACCTGCTGAAGATGCTCAAACGCATCGTCGGCGAGGACGTGCAGCTCCACTCCGACTGCGCCGCCGGCCTGCCCTACGTCCACGCCGACGCGGGCATGATGGAGCAGGTCATCCTGAACCTCGTGGTCAATGCCCGCGACGCCATGCCCACCGGCGGCCGCCTCCTGCTCTCCACCGACGAGGCGGTCCTGACCGCGAAGGACGCCGTCGGCCGTCCCGGAGCTTCGGCCGGCACGTTCGTCCGCCTGAGCGTGAGCGACACCGGCGGCGGGATTGCGCCCGAGATCGTCCCACGCATCTTCGAGCCCTTCTTCACCACCAAGGAAGCCGGCAAGGGCACCGGCCTCGGCCTCGCCACCGTCTATGGCATCGTCCAGCAGCATGGCGGCTGGATCGACGTGGAGAGCACCGTGGGCCGGGGCACCTGCTTCCATGTCCACCTCCCGGCGGTGAGGAAGACGGTGGCCGTGGAACGCTCCCAGGTGATGAACAGTCCGTTGCCGCAGGGGAACGAAACCATCCTCGTGGTCGAGGACGAGGACGCCGTGCGCGTGCTCGCGCGGAACCTGCTCCAGCGCTGCGGCTACACCGTGCTCACCGCCGTCTCCGGCCGCGACGCCCTCCAGGTCTGGGAGGCCGAAGGCGACCGCATCGACCTCGTGCTGACCGACATCATCATGCCCGACGGCATGACCGGCCGCGACCTTGCCATCCGGCTGCACGAGGAGAACCCGCTGCTCCGCGTGATCTACACCAGCGGCTACAGCCCCGACTTCGCCGCCAGGGGCTGGACGCTGAACGAAGGCCACAACTTCCTGCAAAAGCCCTACCACCCGCGCAAGCTGGCCGAGATCGTCCGCCACTGCCTGGACCGGAGGGAAGGGTAGCAGGCGGTTCCCGGTGTTTGTTTCCTCAAGCACCGGAGGTGCGACAGATGGTAGCCCACAGCGTGAGCTCTGGGCGGACAGATCAGTCGGAAGAAAGCTCCCGAGGAGCGAAAGAGCGTTTCTTCCGCTGCTTCACGGCGTTGATTCGGATGAAACCACCGCCGGTGCATTTCGGGGATCACTTCGGGGCAACGCCGCGCTTGAGCGCGTCGCGCGATCCGGACAACCTGCCGGCATGAGAAGGATGTTCGCCCCGTTCACCCTGCTGGCCGCCGTCCAACTCCACGCCGCCGTCTCCACCAACGGCCTTCCGGACGGGCTCTATGCCGAAGTCGCCACGCCCCGGGGCGTCGTGCTCGCGGAGCTCCACTTCAAGCAGGCCCCGATGACCGTTGCCAACTACGTCGGCCTGGCCGAGGGCGCGCTCGGCCCGAAGCCCGGCACGCCGTTCTACGACGGGCTCACCTTCCACCGCGTGGTCGAGGACTTCGTCGCGCAGGGCGGCGATCCCACGGGCACCGGCGACGGCGGTCCCGGCTACAGCTTTCCCGACGAACTCGTGCCCGGCCTGCGCCACGCCCGCGCTGGTGTGGTGCAGATGGCCAACGAAGGTCCGGACACGAACGGCTCGCAATGGTGCTTCATGCTACGCGAGGTCCATCGGCTGAACTACCTCCACAGCGTCTTCGGCCACGTGGTCCAGGGCCTCGAAGTGCTGCCCCAGATCCAGCAGGGCGACACCATGCGGGTGAAGATCCACCGCATCGGGAAGGACGCCGAAGCCTTCCGCGTCACGCCCGAATCCTTCGCCGCCTTGACCAACCGGGCGGTGAAATACACCGGCCCGATGGAGCCCGGCCCCGACGCGCCGTTCGACGACCCCGACAAGCTCCTGCCCACCGACTGGGCGCGCGCCCGCTACTTCAACTTCAAGCTCGCCAACTTCGAGCGCTTCACCGGCCGGAAGATCCGCGCCCGGGTGCTGGCCAAGACTCCCGAAGGCGACGGCGCACTGCAACGCTACCTGCGCGGCGTCTCGTCGCGTCTCGGCACTGCGGAGAAAGGCGCGCTCGCCGTCTATTGCGCCGACCAGGCGAAATGGCACCTGTGGTTCGGCGAGGAGGATCTGGCCATCCTGGCGGGCGACAAGCTGAACGCAGAAGGCACTTCAAAGTCCGCCGTGCTGCGCGAAGCCAAGGCCGCCTTCCTCGCCGGAACCGAGGCCACGACCGCTGCCGCCATCGCCTACGCGGAGAAGCGTCTGCCCGCCGGACAAACGCTTTCCCCCGGCCAGAAGCTCAAGCTCTCGGTGGACTCGGTGCTGGACGCGCTGATCTTCCAGTTCGAGCCCAAGTCGAAGTAGTCCTTCATTGCCGGGGCGGAAGCTTCTGCGGAGTTGCCAAGGCCGGGCGCTTCGGTCATTCACCCCCCGTATTAACGGGTCCTTGGAGGCATGGCATGAATCAACGAATCAAGCGCGGGCTGTGGGCAGGGGGCGTTCTTCTTTTGGTCGCCGGGCTTGCGCTGGTCGCGTTCTTGGCTTGGCCCAAGCAGAGCTTCCGTTTGCCCAACGGGCGGAAGGTCACGGTCGAAGCGGTCACTTGGCGGCCGGACAACCGGATGCCGCGCCACGGCGCAGCCGCGTTAATTGAACTGATCGGTCGCGCCGCGAGCGCGATGGGGTTCTCGTCCTTCGCTCCAACCTATTTCGACGCCGGTCCCCAGATGGCGGGAGCGGTTTGGATCTCCGCAGGTCATCCGGCGGATCTGGGAACACTGGAGCTTCGTCCGGTGATGGGCGGTGTGGAGGGACAAGCCCTCGGCACGTTCAATCCGACGGCTCCCGGCAGCACAGCGGCGCATGTCTCGGCATTTCTTCTGCCGCACGTTCCCCAAAATGGTCGGCCGTTTGACTTGAGGATCTATCATCGTGGAACGGCCAAACTCCCACCGCAGCTCCTCGGGACCGTTTCCATCGAGCCGAAGGTGAGCCAAGGCTCTCGACCGGCTCCGCCGATCAGCGCAGCGCTGGATGCGTCCCATGGTCTCCAAGTCATAATCGAAGATTGGCAGGTGCCCGCCGTGCCGCCACCCGACGGGGTTCTGGATTCTTCGCTGCTACAGTTGAAAATCCTCGATGCCACCCGCTCCGGAATCGTGTCCAGCAACTGGAATCTGGCTTCCCTCTACATGTGGAATCGAAGCGGCGATGGCTTCCATCAACACGTGGACAACCGGGGCTGGACCAACGGCCTGCTGCCAGTGGGGCTTCGTCCGGTGTGGCTGGACGATTCGCCCTGGACGCTGCGGCTCGGTCTGGTCCGGGCCCGGAATTTCCCGGCGTCGAACCAGGTCCGCATCGGACCGCTCTATCCCAATACGACCGGTCAGCCGAACTTGGGCGTGTTCACGAACACGCTGAACCGCCTCTTCACGGCGCGCTTGGACCTCGGCTGGCACGACGACCCCACTCCGGCGGTGACAAACTGGCAGGCCTCGTTGCGCGTGACGGCGAGCGGGGGCT
>CBFGQE010000053.1:0-11334 GCA_965650815.1 uncultured bacterium | reverse complement strand
TGCGCGAGGACTCGATCAACTGGGGCAACTACTACACCGACATGGCGGGCTACGATCCGAGGGACCCGTCGCGGTGGGAGTTCGAGTGCGACTACCCGGCGTCCTATCACCATCGCGCCGCCGGGTTCTCCTTCGTCGATGGCCACGCCGAGATCAAGCGTTGGTCAGACCAGCGAACCATGCCGAAGATCGCCCCGGGCACGATGGACCTTTGCCTGAAAGGCGAGGAGCCTTCGCCCAACAATCCGGACATCCTCTGGATCATGGAGGGCGCGACCCGGAAGAAACGATGACCGCTCCTGGCGGCAAACGCCCGTTTTCGCGGCGGCGATCCCTTCAAACGCTCCGCCGCACCGTGGTGTCCTGCTGGGCCCACGCAGGGTCCAGCTCCGGATAGTCGAGGTTGTAGTGCAGTCCCCGGCTCTCGGGACGCTTGGCGGCGCAGGCCACGATCAACTCGGCGACGGTCGCGATGTTGCGCAGCTCCAGCAGGTCGGGCGTGACGATGAAGTCCCAGTAATACTCCTGGATCTCTTCCTGGAGATTGGCGATGCGCTTGGCGGCGCGCTGGAGCCGCTTGTTCGTCC
This sequence comes from uncultured bacterium, assembly GCA_965650815.1. Taxonomy (GTDB): domain Bacteria; phylum Verrucomicrobiota; class Verrucomicrobiia; order Limisphaerales; family CANJSG01; genus CANJSG01. The sequence continues at coordinate 10,747 of CBFGQE010000053.1, read as the reverse complement.
GCACGATGCCCACGTAGTCCCACATCAGGCGGCGGATCTCGTCCCAGTTGTGCGAGACCACAACGGATTCATCCGCGTTGCTCGCCCGGCCCGGTTGCCAGGCGGGGATGGGACCGGTGAAGGCCGCCGTGCCCAAGGCTTCGATCCGACGCGCGGCACGATGGGCGCAGACCAACCCTTCCAAGAGGCTGTTGCTCGCCAGGCGGTTCGCGCCATGCAGGCCGGTGCAGGCCACTTCGCCGATCGCGTAGAGACCCGGTAGGTCCGTTTCGCCGTCGATGTTCGTGCGGACGCCGCCGCACTGGTAGTGCGCGGCGGGCACGACGGGGATCGGCTCCTTGGTGATGTCCAATCCGAAGCGGAGGCACGTCTGGTAGATGTTCGGGAAGCGGTCGATGATGAAGCGGGCGGGCTTGTGCGTGATGTCGAGCCACACGTGGTCCGCGCCGGTCCGCTTCATCTCGCTGTCGATGGCGCGGGCCACGACGTCGCGCGGGGCCAGTTCCAGCCGCTCGTCGTAGCGCTGCATGAAGGGCTGCTTGTCGCCGCCGAGCAGCCGGGCGCCTTCGCCGCGGACGGCTTCGCTGATGAGGAAAGATTTCGCGCGCCGGTCGAAGAGGCACGTGGGGTGGAACTGGATGAACTCCATGTTCGCGATGGTCGCCCCGGCGCGATAGGCCATCGCCACGCCGTCGCCGGTCGCGATGTCGGGATTGGTCGTGTAGAGATAGACCTTGCCGCAGCCGCCGGTGGCCAGGACGACGTTCGGCGCGGAGAAGGTTTCCACCACGCCCGAGCGCGCATCCAGCACGTGGACGCCGACGCAGCGGTTCTCGGAGGACAAGCCCAGCTTGCGCGTGGTGATGAGGTCGATGGCGAGATGGTTCTCCAGCACCTCGATGTTCGGGTTGCGGGCCACGGCCTGGAGCAGCGCGGACTCGATCTCGCGTCCGGTCATGTCCTTCGCGTGGAGGATGCGGCGTTTGGAATGGCCGCCTTCCTGGGCGAGGTCGAGCTCGCGGGTGCCGTTGATCTCGCGCTCGGAGAACTTCATGCCCAGCGCGATCAGATCCTGGATGCGGGCCGGGCCCTCCTCGATGATCGTCCGCACCACGTCCTCGCGGCAAAGCCCCGCTCCGGCCACGAGCGTGTCGGCCACGTGCATCTCCAGGGAATCCTCCTTGCTGGTGACGGCGGCGATGCCGCCCTGGGCCCAGTTCGTGTTGGAATCGGCGCGGCTCTTCTTGGTGATGATCGCGACCCGGCCGCGCTCGGCGGCCTTGAGGGCGAAGGAAAGGCCGGCGATGCCGCTGCCGAGCACGAGACAGTGGAACTGGTGCATGGGGCCGCGATCATCCCGATTCCCGGACGGCTGTCCAATCCGGGGAACCGAGGAATGGCCGCTTGCGCCTACTTGTGGCCATTCGATGAAGCCATGCTCTTTGGTGGCGGTTCTTCCATGTCCTTTGCCGTTTCTCACCAGCGGGACTGCTCGATTACTCCAACGACGGACGGAAGACTCCGCGCCCATGAACCCCATCGACGTGGCCGTGGTCGCCGCGTATTTCGCCGTGGTCTTCGGCATCGGATGGCATTTCTCCCGGCGGCAAAAAACGACGGAGGACTACTTCCTCGCGGGGCGCAGCGTGCCTGGCTGGGTGGTCGTCTTCGCCATCGTGGGCACGATGATCAGCAGCACCACGTTCATCGGCCATCCCGGCAACGTCTTCGCCAAGGACATGTGGAACCTGCCTTCGTTCTTCATGCTGCCGGTGGTCCTGGTCTTCATCGCCCGGCACGTCGTGGACTTCTACCGGCGCACGGTGCGGATGAGCGTGTATGACTTCCTGGAACGGCGCTTCAGCTATGGCGCGCGGGCCTATGGCGCGGCCGCGTTCATCGTCAGCCGCATGGCGGACATGAGCGCGACGCTCTTCTTCCTGGCGATCCCCGTGGCGTTCCTGACCGGGTGGCCCATCGGCTGGGTGATCGTGGGCGTGGGCCTGGCGACGCTAGTGGTGACGGTCTGCGGCGGGATCACGGCCGTGGTCTATACGGACGTCTTCCAGGGCGTGCTGCTGATCGGGGGCGGGCTGGTTTGTCTGGGCATCGCGCTGTTCCGGCCCGAAGGCGGCGCGGTCGCCGTGCTTGGGGCGGCGTGGCAGGGCGGGAAGTTCGGCCTGGGCGACACGTCCTTCAGCTGGGTCTCGGACAACCTCTGGTTCTACCTCGTGGGCGGCGCGCTCTGGGCGGTGCAGCGCTACGCGCTCGACCAGCACATCGTGCAGAAATACCTCGTGGCCCGGAGCGACCGCGAAGCTCGGCGCAGCGCCTATTTCGGGGCGCTCTCGTGTCTCTTCGTGTGGGCGCTGTTCTTCCTGCTGGGCGCGGCGCTGTGGGGCTTCTACCAGGTGACCGGAGCGCCGTTGCCGAACGAGGTGGTCGCGGTGAAGGACAACATCGTCCCCCATTTCATCAAGACCCAGCTCCCGGTCGGCGTGGTCGGCCTGGTCATCGCCGCGCTGATCGCCGCCGCCATGTCGAGCCTGGACTCGGACCTGAACAGCCTCGCGACGGTCATCGTGGAGGACTACTACGGGCGTTGGAGGCCTCGGGCGTCCGACGCGAGCCGCCTGCGGGTGGGGCGATGGGTGATCGTGGTGCTGGGGGCGATGTCGATCGGCTTCTCGTTGGCATGGATCGGCGTGGGCACGGCGATGGAGTTCGCCGTCACTCTCTTCTCGCTGGCCACGGCGGGGATGCTGGGGCTCTTCGCGCTCGGGGCGCTGTCGAAGCGAGCGACGGCCAGGGGTGCCTTCGCCGGGATCGTCGTCTGCGTGGCCTTCACCGCGTGGGCGACCCTGACCTCGGTGAAGCTGCCCGCACTCGACCGCGTGGTGCTGGACCTCGGCCCGCTGAACTACCCCCTGCACCCGTTCCTGATCGGCGTGTTCAACCACGCGGTGCTCTTCGGAGTGGGTTGGCTGGCGAGCGGGTGGGGCGAAGCACGGCGGAGCCCGTAGCATAGGTGTCCCGGGAGCGGAGTCCGAAGGCGTCTTGCCGTCATCCGAGATCCCGGACGAGACGCTGGAAGAGCCCGCATGCCGGCAGCCAGAGCTACGCGCCGTGCACCTCTTCGATGGCCTCGCGCAGGGCGGAGATCATCCGGCGCAGCTGGGTGGGCGTTGTGCAGTAGGGCGGCATGAGCACGATCACGCTGCCGATGGGACGCGTGAGGACGCCGCGCTGGGCCATCGCTTCGCAGACGCGGATGCCGGCGCGGGCTTCGAGCGGGAACGGTTCGCGCGTGGTCCAGTCCTTCACCAGCTCCACACCGACGACGAGACCGACCTGGCGGATGTCACCGACGAAGGGCGAAGTCCAAAGCGTATTCAGCTCCTGGGCGAGGAGCGTTTCCAGTTTTGCGCGCTGGCGGATGCTGGCGGGGTTTTCGAGCAGATCGAGGCTGGCGAGGGCGGCGGCGGAACCGAGCTGGTTCGCCGTGAAGCTGTGGCCGTGGAAGAAGGTCTTGAACTCGGTGTAGTCACCGAGGAAGGCGTCGAAGACCGCCTGTGTGGTCAGCGTGGCGGCCATCGGCAGATAACCGCCGGTGAGGCCCTTGGCCACGCAGAGGAAGTCCGGCTGCACGCCTTCGGTATGGCTCGCGAAAAGAGAAGCTGAGGAGCCGGGGAGCGTGGGAGCTGGGGAAGTGGTTCGGCCGAAGCCCGTCATCACTTCGTCGGCGATGAGCTGGGCTCCGTGGCCGCGCGCGATCTCGGCGACGCGGTGCAACCAACCTTCCGGTTGCGGGATCATGCCGGCCGCGCCCTGCATCAGCGGTTCGTAGCTGAAGGCGTCGATGGGTTTCCCGGACTTCGCGGCCTTTTCGAAGGTCTGCTCCACCTTGCCGACGCATTCCCAGCCGCATTTGCGATAAGTGCGGGCGTCGGCGCGCTCGGGCTTCGCGCGGTTGAAGGGACAGCGGTAGCAGTAGGGCGACATGACCGCGTCGGTCTTGAAGAGCAGTCCGGCGTAGGCTTTGTGGAAGAGGTCGATGTGGCCAAGGCTGACCGCGCCGATGGTGTCGCCGTGATAAGCGCCGGACATCGTGACGAAACGCGGCTTCTTCCGGCCCTTGGTGCGACGGGCGAACTCGTAGGCGAGCTTGAGCGCGACTTCCAAGGCGGTGGAGCCGTCGTCGGAGAAGAAGACCTTCGGGAGGAGGACTGATCCCGGATGCCGGATGCCTGATGCCGGATGAACCTCCGGCTGAAGGGTGCCTTTCCGCAGATCTGGCATCCGGCATCCGGCATCCGGCATCGTCGCCGCCTTCACCAGCCGTTCCGCCAACAAGCTCGCCGGTTCGTTCGCGAAGCCCAGCGCCGAGGTGTGCGCCACCTTGCGGAGCTGGCGCTGGATGGCGGCGTTGATCTTCGGATGCGCGTGGCCGTGGAGGTTGGTCCAGATGGAGGAATTGGCGTCGAGGAATTCGCGGCCGTGGACATCCTTCAGCACCGTGCCTTTTCCGGAAACAAGGATGATGGGTTCGCTCTTCAGCCAGTCCTGCATCTGGGTGAACGGATGCCAGACGTGGGCGTGGTCGAGCCGGGCCAGCGGATGGAGCGGCCGCCGGGGTTTCAGCGTTGCCATGTCAGAGCGGGAGCGAGGGATTGAAGCGCGGCTGCGAGGCGGGCGACGTCGTCGCGGGTGTGGGCCGCGCTGAAGGTGACGCGCAGCCGCGCCTTGCCGCGCGACACGGTGGGATAGCGGATGGCCGGGATAAAAAGACCGGCTTCGCGGAGCTTGGTGGCCAGTTCCATCGCCTCGGTTTCGTCGCCGACGATGACGGGAACGATGGCGGCGCTGGTTGAAGCTTCCGTTGAGGGATCGCCATTGAACTGGCGAAGGCGCAGTTGGAGATCGGAGCGCAACTGGTCTCCCTCCGCCGATTGGCAGAGCGCCACGGCTTCGGCGGCGGCGGCGGCGACGGCGGGCGACGGCGCGGTGGAGAAGATGAAGCTGCGGGCCTTGTTGATCAGGAAGTCGATCAACGTGCGGGAACCGCAGATGTAGCCGCCGGCCGCGCCGAGGGCTTTGCCCAGCGTGCCCATCTGCACCTCGATGTGTTCGCTGACGCCGAGCGCATCGGCCAAGCCGCGTCCGCCGTTGCCGAGCACGCCGACGGCGTGGGCTTCGTCCACCATCAACCACGCCCCGTAGCGTTCCTTCAGCTCGACCATTTCCCGGAGCGGCGCGACGTCGCCGTCCATCGAGAAGACGCTCTCGGTGATGATGAGAACGCGGCTGTTCGGGTGGTGCTCCAGCGACCAGCGGAGAATTTCCTCCAGGTCTTCGAGGCTGTTGTGGCCGAAGACGCGGAGGCGCGCTCCGGTTTGCCGCGCGGCATCGACGCAGCAGGCGTGGACCAGCTTGTCGATGACCACGATGTCGTCCTTCTCCAACAGCGCGCAGATAGTGCCGACGGCGGTGGCGTAGCCGGAGGAAAAGGTGAGCGCGGCCTCGGTGCGCTTGAAGGCGGCGAGGGCGTCTTCGAGATCGGCGTGCGGGGCCATCGAGCCGCAGATGAGGCGCGAAGCCCCGCTGCCCACGCCCCAGCGTTCGGTGGCGCGGGTGGCGGCCTGGACCAGGCGCGGATGCGCGGCGAGGCCGAGGTAGTCGTTGGAGGAGAAGTTGAGGAGGATGCGGCCGTTGATCTCGATTTCGCGGCCCTGCGCGGAATCGACCGGGCGCAGGCTGCGGTGCAGGCCCTGGTCCTGGAGGATCTGGAGGCGTTCGCGGAGGTCGCTGTCAAAGCCGCTGTGCACGGGCGCAGGCTAAGGGCGGAACCGGTGGAAGGGAATGGGGTTTTGTGGGAAGGCAGGGAACGACCAACAACCAACGTCGAACGCTGAACACTGAACGAACCCACCCCTGACCCCTCCAAGGAGGGGAACTGTGAACGCGCGTTCGGCGGTCGAGACGCATCCTGCCTTATCCCCTCCTGGGAGGGGTCAAGGGTGGGTTTTCCGCAACCCCTCCGCGCTTCCCGCCCGCTCACTCGCCCATGAACGGATCGCCGTCCTCGTCCTGCGGGTCTTGGCCGTGGCCGGGCAGCGCGAACTTGCGGAGATACTTGAGCGCTACCTGGAGGTCCTTCGGCAAAGGGCACTCGATGACCAAGGGCTCGCCGGAGGCCGGATCGGGCAGGGTGAGCTTGGCGGCGTGGAGGGCGAGGCGCGGGGTGAGGGGGCGTTCCTCCTTGTCGGCCTTGAGGCTGTAGTGGCGCTTGAGCCGGGAAAGCCAGAGCGGTTTCCCCTGGTAGGCTTCGTCGTGGCAGACGGGGATCTTGGCCCATTTGAGATGGGCCCGGATCTGGTGCGCGCGGTTCGTGACGGGATGGCAGCGCATCCAGGTGTAGCCGTTGAAGGCCTCCACCTGCTCGAAACGGGTGATGGACTTCTTGCCCTCCTTGAAGTCCACGCGCATGACGCCGGGCTGCATGGGGTGGGGCAGGAGCGGGGCCTCGATGGTGAACTCCGCCTCCTGGGGCGTGCCGTTGACGAGGGCGAGGAATTCCAGGAGCGGCTTTTCGGAACCGAAGAGGTTGCCGAGCTGCTCTTGGGTTTCCCTGTTCTTGGCCAGGACCAGCACGCCGCTGGCCTCGAAGTCGAGCCGGTGGACGTTGGCGAGATAATCGATGCCGCGTTCGACGGCCCAAGGCTTCCCGGCCGCGATGGCGGCGTGGAGCAGCTGCATCAGGCTCGGACGCTCCGGGGCGTCGGGATCGGGCTGGACGAGCAGGCGGGCGGGCTTGTCGATGACGAGGAGCCGGGAGTCCTCGTGCAGAACGGGGATCTCCCAGAATTCCCGGGTCTCGGGCGACGAGAGTTTGAGGGGCGCGGGCACGCGTCAGGAACCGACCTCGGGAGGCGGGGCGAGATTCAGGGCCTTGGCCTGGCGGTTGACCCAGTCCATGAAGGCCTGGGAGCGGCGCTGGGCCTGGATGCGCTTGGTGAAGTCCGGCAGTTCGGCCTGCATCTTCGCGTCGGCCACGGGCTGGCGCTCGACGAGGTGGAGGACGAGTCCGGCCCGGCCCAACTGGCGGAAGGGCGAGGTCTCGCCGGGCTTCATGGAGAAGCCGATCTGCTGCAGGTAGCCCAGTGGCAGGGAGGGGTCCAGCCCCGGGGCCTCGCTGCTGCTGAGGGAGAAGGGCGGGAGGGGTTCTGCCTCGTATCCGGCGGCGGCGGCGAGGTCGGCGAACTTCTTCCCGGCATTGGCCGAGTTGGTCACGGACGCGGCGAAGGCGGTGCCGGCTTCCCGGGCCAACCGGGCGGATTCGGAGGCCTTGAATCCTTCCACGACCTGGCTCCGCACCTCTTCGAGGGAACGGGCCCGGCTGGGGAAGATCTGGCCCTGGCCGACGACATAGACGGCGTCTTCGCCGACGATGGGCGTGGAGAACACCGGGCGTTCCACGCTCACGGCGAACGCGGCCTCGGAGAACTGCTCCGGAACCTTCAGCCCGGGCGGCATCACGCCCATCTCGAACGGCAGCGAGGTGGCGACGGTGTAGCCGTTGGTCGAGGCGGCGGCGACCTTGCGGAGGAGGTCCAGGTTGTCCACGGCGTTGGTGGTGGACGTGGCGGCGAAGACGGCGTTGATCAGCTTCACGGCGTCCTGGCGGGCGAGGCTGGCGGCGGCCTGCTCGCGGCCTTCCGACTTCATCTGGGCGAGGGCCTCGTCCTTCGACAGCACGCGGCCCGTGGCCTTGTCGGTGAAGTTGGTGACGCCGATCTGGAGATACTGCGTCTCGAGCTGCTGCTGGAGGTTGGTGATGGAGGCGATGTCGGCGTCCACCTTCGCGAAATAGTTGCTCAACGGGAAGGAGACGTAGGCGGCGGTGCGCTGCTCCGCCGTGCGGAAGTTGGCCGCGTTGTTCGTGTAGTAGGTGCCGATGGCGGCCTCGGAAACCTCGACCTTGGCCAGGTAGTTCGACGCCGGGAAGAAGACGGCCTGCGCGACCATCAGGTCGTTCTCGCGCCGGTAGGCGGCCTTGGCCTCCTCGGGCGTGACCAGCGTGCCGGAAGCGCCATAGACGGCTCCCAGATGGTCGCGGCCGATCTCGAAGGCCGCGAAGCGCTCGAGGTCCGCCGCGGTCGCGCCGTGCCGGCCGATGTCGGCGATGAACCCGTCGTAGATCGCGCGGTTGAACGGCTGGCCCTCGCCCGAGCGGAAGACCGTCTTGATCCAGGTGGCGATGGCTTCCGGGGTGGCCACCACGCCGTTCTGCCGCATGAGCTCGTGCAGGAGGATGCGGTTGTAGATCTCCCTCTGGGGATTCATGCCGAGCTTCTCGAAGTCGCTCGGCTGCGGCCAGGTGCGGTTGCGGAAGAAGTAGAGCAGCTGCAGTTCCCGGTAGGCGTCGGAGTGTTCCTTCTGCGTGATCGAACGCCCGGCGATGGTGCCGAAATTGCCGGTCCTGCGCCCGTCGCCCATGCTCTGTCCGCCCGGGCCATAGTAATAGACGAACGAGATGATGATCACTGGGATTGCAGCGACCCACACCCAGCTCTGGTGACGGCGTAAAGTTCCGATCATAACGGTAAAAGTGAGCGCGGAGCGTATCCACCGCTGGAAACAGGGGTCAAACGCAATAATCCGTCCCAGCGGCCCGGCGGGAACATTTGCTTGGAACGGCTTCCGGAAGGCCTAGACTGCGTTCAGGCACAGCGACTTTCACCCTTCTCCAATCCTCCACATGCGCCTGAGCGACTACTTGGTGACCAGCAAGGAACTGATGCAGCTCACTTCCAAGGTCCGGGACGACGTGTTCCGCCAGATGGTGGAAATGGTGCCCGACATCACGGGCGACGAGTCCGCCCAGGCCACCCTCCACAAGGCCCTGGTGGAGCGCGAGGAGCTCCACAGCACCGGCATCGGCGACGGCATCGCCCTGCCGCACGCCCGCAACGCCCTCGTCGGCCTCGTCACCCAGCCCACCGTCGTCTTCGCCCGGCACGCCGCCGGGCTTCACTACAACGCCATCGACGGCCAGCCCGCCCATCTCATCTTCCTCCTCGTCGCGCCCAACGTGACCATCCACCTCGGCATGTTGGCCCGCATCAGCCGCCTGCTGCGCGACCCGAAGCTGCGCCGCGACCTCATGGCCGCCACCACCCCCGCCCAAGCCATCGAACTGCTCTGGAACGCCGAAGGCGCCTGATCCCGCCGTCTTCACCTCAATCCCAATCTTCATCTCAATCTCCCCTCTTCGGATTCCCGAACGGCGAGGGAAGAGACCGATCAAGATGAAGAGTAAGATTAAGAACCAAGGAGCAGCGGCAGCATCCCGCCAACAAGAGCCGAAAAGGTAGGGCGACGGCTCCGGCCGAGCCGCCTGGAGGCAAACTCCGTTTTCGTCTCAGCTCCACTGGCGACTCCTGAGCGCCCCGGGGTTGCCAGAGATGCTGCCCCGTCGTCAGCCGATCCCCCGGCGGCTCGGCGGGAGCCGTCGCCCTACCTTCCAGTCCATTCCTTCGGCGTTGGGCGTTGAACGTTCAGCGTTCGATGTTTCCCCTTCACGCCGGTGGCCGCCTTGACACTTGGAGCGCGGACGGCCGAACATCCGCGCTCTTATGGCCGAACCGAAAGAAAACGTGTTGATGGAGAAGATCGTCTCCCTCAGCAAACGCCGTGGCTTCATCTTCCAATCCTCGGAGATCTACGGCGGCATCCAGGGCTTCTGGGACTACGGTCCGCTGGGCGCGGAGCTGAAGCGCAACGTGAAGGACGCCTGGTGGACCAGCATGACCCGCCTGCGCGACGACGTCGTCGGTCTCGAAGCCACGATCATCATGGCCCCGCAGATCTGGCGCGCCTCCGGCCACGTGGACACCTTCAGCGATCCGATGTGCGATTGCTTGCTGACGAAGAAGCGGTTCCGCGCGGATCAGGTCGAGCCGCAGAGCGGTGTCGTCTGCAAATACTCCGGCGCGAAGGATTCAGCCTCGGGCAAGGAAGTGAACGACTCGTTCTCCGTCCTGCTCGCCCCGGGCAAGCCGCCCGAGAGTGCGCGGAAAACTGCGACCCAGTTCTATCAGCTACGCGGTCTCCAAACCGTCGAGCTCCTCGGCGAATCGACGGAGAAGGTAGAGAACTCCACTGCATTTAACCCCGAGAACGGCGCGCAGCTCACGCCGCCCGTCCCCTTCAACCTGATGTTCAAGACCTACGTCGGCCCCACGGCCACGGAGGCGGACGTCGCCTATCTCCGGCCCGAGACCGCTCAGGCCATCTTCGCGCAGTTCAAGAACGTCCACGAGACCTCGCGCCAGAAGGTGCCGTTCGGCATCGCGCAAATGGGCAAGGCCTTCCGCAACGAGGTCACGCCGCGCAACTACACCTTCCGCTCGCGCGAGTTCGAGCAGATGGAGCTGGAGTTCTTCATCAAGCCCGACGAAGCCGTCGAGGCCATCTGCGGCTCCGTCGCCACTCCCGCCGCCAAGGGCCATCCGGGCGAACCGCAGGCCAACTGGGGCTGGCAGATGTGGCACCAGTATTGGGTCGAAGAACGCATCAAGTTCTACGAGGGCATCGGCATCGCCCGCGAGACGCTCGAAGAGTATTGGCAGAAGCCCGAGGAGCTCGCGCACTACGCGCGCGCCACGGTCGATCTGCTCTTCAAGTTCCCCTTCGGCACGCAGGAGCTGGAAGGCATCGCCGCCCGCAGCGACTTCGATCTCAGCCA
>CBFGQE010000052.1:0-11340 GCA_965650815.1 uncultured bacterium | reverse complement strand
CTCGCGGATCAGCGATTCCATGCCGGTCTTCAGCCGCGAGAAGCGTTCGCCCGTCGCCTGGCCGTCGAAACCCGCATGGATACGGCGCACCCGGCCGTCGCGTCCGATGAAGAGCGTGGTGGGATAGGCACCGAAGTTTTCGAGCTGGGCGAGCTTCTCCTTGGCCTCGTCCGTCGATCCGGCCAGCAGCAGCGGATAGGTCAGCCCGTGGCGTCGGGCGAAGATGCGGAGCTGCTTGCGATCGCGCTCGGGTTCGCCGGTGTATTCAAAGGCCAACCCGACCACTTCCAGTCCTTGGGCGCGATGCCGGGTGTAGAGCTCCTGGAGAAAGGGCGCTTCCTCGTGGCAGGTCGGGCACCAGGTGCCGGTGATCGACACGACGACGACTTTGCCGCGAAAGCGCGCGTCGTCCCAGGCCACGGGATGGCCTTCGAGATCGGGATAACTGAAACGGAACGGCTCGCCCGGCCGACTGAGCCGCGTGTAGGTGTTCGGATCGGGCAGGTCGGCCACGAGCTCGCGGTTCGCGGCGGAGATGCGCTCGGCCACCACGCTGCGTTTCGGTTCGAACAGGCCGAGATCCACGGAACCTTTCAACGTGCCGTCGGGTTGTTGCGCCAGCTTCAGCCAACGGGCGCTGATGCCGTCGAACCGGTGCAGGGTGAGCGTGCGGTTCGACACGCTGCCGGCCATCGCGCCCCAGTCGCCGCTGACGGGAATGACCGTGCCGCTGGCGCGTCCGCCCTTGGTCTGGAACGCGGCGCGCCACAACCGCTGCTGCTCCCCTTCCCCGACCTTGAGCACCCATTCGCCGCTCAGGTCGGCGGCTTCCTCGGTGGCCGGTTTCTCGGGGCGACGACGCATCGCGCTGAGTTCTCGGGTCAAGGTGTTGGTCCGCCATTGTCGGACGAACTGGCCCTGAAGCGTGTCTCCTTCGACGCGCGCAGTGAGCGTGGCGTCGTAGAAATCGTAGCGCAGCACGAGCGTCCGGCCATCGAAGGTGCCGGAGGAAGACTCGATCCGATCATCGCCATTGACGATGGCTCCAGTCGCGCCACCAACCGCTGGAAGCGCGATCTCCAGGCCGAACTCCACGGATTCGCCGGAAGGATTCCGCGTGGTCGCCGACCAATTGCCGGCCGGATTCGACACCGGTTCCGGGCTGGCGGCGCGGCCTTTGAACCCGCCTCCAAAGAGCGCCAAAGCCAACACGGCAAGTTGGCCTCCCCAACGGATTGCCGCTGGAAGGCTCCGTGAGGATTTGTGGACAGATTCCGCTTCGGCCCGGTCGCTCAAGTTTTCGCTCATGGCACAATTGACCACGAATAGACCGGCATCCGCCCCGGGCCGCAACCCCGCAGCACCCGCGCCCCTCCTTGATCCTTCGTCCTGACTCCAGCCGCTGAATTGCCGCAAAAAGGCACAAGCAGCGCAAACCAGGAGGGACGGGCACGACGACATCACGGCCCGCCGTCGGACGAAGGATTTTATCACCGGCAGTCCTCACGGCCGCCTCAATCTCTTTGCGCCTTTTGCGCCCCTTTGCGGCCAAGCCAAATGCCAACCGGCCATGATCGCGCTCGCTCCGTTGCGATCGGGGTGTTTAGTCTGCGCAGATGCGACTCCGCCAAGGCCAGGTCTGGAAACTGGCCGACCAATTCATCCGGATCACCCAGGTCGAACGCCTGGAAGTCCGCTACAAGCTGCTGCCCAAGCTCCACGGCAAGGAAGGCACCCATCATCACACGAGCAAGAAGGACTTCTGCCGGATGCTGAAGGAAGCGGTTCTGCTGACCCCGGAAACGCCCGTCGAGCCGACGGAATGATCCGGTCAAAAAAACCACAGGTTTTTTGAACCGGCTGCTAGCCGGTAGTCTTCTTCTTCAACCCGAGGTCGCGTTCGTAGGTGCCGAGCTGGACTTCGCGTTTGGCCTCGGTGCCTTTCAGCTCCGTGACGAGGCCGTCCATCCGTTGGCGCGAGGTCTCGGCCACGGCGCTGTCGGGGTATTGGTCGATGATGCGCTGGAGAGCGCGGCGGGCGCCTTCGAGATTGTGCGCGTGGCGGATCTCGACGGTGGCGAGAAGGTTCAACCAGCGGGAAATCTGCCGGGCGTTCTGGTGCGGCACGGCGAGTCCGTAGCTGATCTGGGCGCGGGCGGATTCCATGTCGCCGACCTCTTCGGCCAAGAGCCGGACGAGCTCGGCGCGGGATTCGGAATCGGCCGGAAAGGCCTGCACCTGGTCGAGCAACGCGGTGACGCGGCGATCCAGTTGGTCGGCGGGATCGGGCATCTCGACCTTCTTCAGCCCCAGATCGCGCAGGCCGTTCTTCAGCTCGATGGAGGCTCCGAGCGCACGGGCCTCCATCGTCTCCACGGTGGGCAGATGGCCGATGCGTTCGGCGGCGTTGGCAGCCTGGGGCGTGTCCGGCAAACGCGAGACGATTTCTTCCAACGCGGACCGGGCAGCGGCGGGATCGCGGTTGCACTGGAGCTGGATGTCGGCCAGCAGGTTCAACGCGGAGGCGACGGCGGGAGCGGACAAGGTCGGCAACGCGAGGAGTTCGCGCAGGGTTTCTTCGGCCGCGAGCGGTTGGCCGAGCTTGTGGGCGAGGAGGTCGGCCAGCATGAGACGGCCCTGAATATCGGCGGGGAACTTCGCCAACTGCTGCCGGATGGCCGCCACGGCCTCCGCATAGCGGCCCTGGTGGATGCGGGCTTCGGCGATGGAATAGACGGGGCGCTCCTCCAGACTTTCGCTGCCGCCATCGAAGATGCTGGTCAGGGGAGAGGCCAAGGTCGTGGCGATGCTCGGAGCCCAGAGGATGCCGAGGATCACCGCGAACGGCAGGCTGAACAGGACTGCCGCCACCGCGCTCCAGCCCCCAGCCAGCGCCAGTTTGCCGAGCAGCTTAACCCCCGCGACGATGAGGAAGAGGGTCAGCCCCCACTTCCACACCAGCCGCAGCGGCTCGTCGCTTTTCTTCAGGGTCCGCCAGAAGAGCCAGCCGAGAATGCCCAGCGTCGTCGCCAGAACAACGAGGGCTTCGATGATCGCGCCGACGGAACGGGGAGCTGGAGCAACGGGGTCCATGATGGGCAACGGCATCTAGTGAGACCGCACGCGAACGGAAACGTCACGGGGAAATCCGGATCGGGCCCAAGGATTTTCCCTCATCCGCAGTTCGTGTAAGACGGGAAAAGACGCAGCGAGAGCTGATGACGCGACCGTCCGCGCTCCTCGTCAATCGCATCGCTCCGGCTCAGCGCCGGTGGAGGTCGAACTCCAGCACGGTCTGGGATTTGCCGGGGGTGCGGATGGACATCTGCTTGAGCTGATAGACGCCGTCCACCTTCACCACGCTGGCGCCGCTGAGGGAGAATTCGCGGACCATCTTTCCCGCCGCGTCGTAGCCTTCGGCCACGAGGATCGCGCCGGAGTCGCGGTCGATCCACGACTTGAGCCGGACCATTCCGTTGGTGCCGGAGGAGCGGGAGCTTTCCAGGACGAGGCAGGATTGGCCGAGACGGGTCTCGGGCTTGAGCAGGGTCTGCTTGGGCCAGCGGAGGAAATCGAGGCCGAGGCTGCCGAGGGTGAAGTCGGAGCCGCCGAGATTCTGGTCGAGCGCTTCGCCGGAGACCGGGGCGACGATCGGCTCCATGCCGGTGTCGCTGGTGCCGTAGAGGTAGCTCACGGAGCCGTCGTCCTCCTGCACGAGGACGAGTTTCTCGGCGGGGTTGCGGGAGGAGAGCGTGACGGAAAACGTGGTGCGGAGCTTGGAGCCGTCGTTGGTCACGACGCAGGTCACGGGCACGTCCCAGCGTTCGCGGCCCTGCTTGATCCGGAGCGTGGCCACGGCGTCGTCGATGGGAATGACGCGGGGCATTTCGGCGACGAGCCGGGCGGGATCGCGCAACGCGGCTTCGGAGAAGAACGACTTTGATCCTTCCGCACCCGAAGCATTCCGGGACGCGGAAAGGGTCGCGGCCAGCAGCACGAGAGGAAGAACGCCGTTGAGTCGGAGCATGGCGATTGGACCGGGGAAACGCGCGAACCGTTCAGGCGGATTTCGCCGGGGTCAGCGCCAGCGGCAAGAGTTCGGAGATGCGCTCGATGAAGTGGATCTTGAGCTTCTTTCGCACTTCCTCGGGCACTTCTTCCCAGTCGTTGCGGTTCTGGGCCGGGAGGATGATCTCGCGGATGCCGGAGCGGGCGGCGGCGAGGACCTTTTCCTTGATGCCTCCAACGCGGAGCACGCGGCCGCGCAGGCTGATCTCGCCGGTCATGGAGAGCTTGGACTTCACCGGACGCCGCGTGAGCAGCGAGGCGAGAGCGGCGGTAATGGCGACGCCGGCGCTGGGGCCGTCCTTGGGTGTGGCTCCGGCGGGCACGTGGATGTGGATCTGCTCTTTGTCCAGGTCCGTCGGGTCGATGTGGAGCTGGGCGGCCTGGCTGCGGAGGAAGCTGAGCGCGGTCTGGGCGCTTTCCTTCATCACGTCGCCGAGCGAACCGGTGAGCAGGAGCCCGCCCTTGCCGGGCATCCGGGTGGCCTCAATGAAGAGGATGTCGCCGCCAACCGGCGTCCACGCCATGCCGATGGAGATGCCGGGTTCGTCGAGCTGCTCGGCTTCGTCCTGGGTGAAACGCGGCGGGCCGAGGAGCTTCTTGAGGTCCGAGGCCTCGGCCTTGAAGGCGGTGGCGTGGCCGTTTTGGCTGACGATCTGCCGGGCGGCCTTGCGGGCCAGCGAAGCGATCTCGCGGTCGAGCTGCCGCACGCCGGCCTCGTGGGTGTAGTCGTTGATCAACCGGCGCACGGTGGGCGGCGGGAGCTTGAACTGCGCGCGCTTCAGCCCGTGTTCCTTGGTCTGGCGCGGGATCAGATGGCGGGTGGCGATCTGGAGCTTTTCCTCGGCCGTGTAGCTCGGGAGCTCGATCACTTCCAAACGGTCGCGCAACGCGGCCGGAATGGGGTCTAGCCAGTTGGCCGTGGTGATGAAGAGCACCCGGGACAGGTCGAAGGGCACGTCCAGATACAGGTCCATGAAGGAGCCGTTCTGGGAAGGATCGAGGACTTCGAGCAAAGCCGACGCGGGATCGCCCCGGCCGTCGTGGCTGATCTTGTCGATCTCGTCGAGAAGGATGACGGGATTGCGGCTCTCCAAACGGCGGAGCGTCTGGATGAAGCGGCCCGGCAACGCGCCGACGTAGGTCCGGCGATGGCCCCGGATCTCCGCGTCGTCGCGCAAACCACCCAGGGCGATGCGGCCGAACTTGCGGCCCAGCGCCTCGGCCACGCTCTGGCCGAGCGAGGTCTTGCCGACGCCCGGAGGTCCGGCGAGGCAGAGAATGGGGCCCTTGATCTCGTGCTTGAGCTGGAGCACGGCGAGGAATTCCAGGAGGCGTTCCTTCACCTTGCGGAGGCCGTAGTGTTGGCGGTCGAGCAGGGCGGCGGCGGCGCCCAAGTCGAACTTGTCGCTCGTGGTCTTGCTCCACGGAAGATTGACTAGCCAATCCACGTAGTTACGGCCGACGGTGTATTCGGCGGAGGACGGCGGCGTCTGTTGAAGACGGTCGAGTTCCTTCGAAGCGACTTTCTTGGCCTCTTCGGAAAGGCCGTTCTTCTCCACCTGCTCGCGCAAGGCGGCCAGCTCCGTGGAACCGGTGTCGCCCTCGCCCAGCTCGCGCTGGATGGCGCGGATCTGCTCGCGCAGGAAATAGTCGCGCTGCGATTTGGACATCGTCGCCTGCACCTCGCTCTGGATCTTGGAGCCGAGCCGGGCGACCTCGACCTCGCGGTTGAGCCAAGGCAGCAGCTTGTTCATCCGTTCGCGGATGTCGGGGGTCGAGAGCAGCGTCTGCCGTTCGTCGAGGCTGAGGTTCACCGTCGCGGCGATCACGTCGGTCAAGCGGCCGGGATCGTCGGTGTTGAGCGCGGCGACCTTCACCTGTTCGGCGAGGTTCGGGGAGAGCTTGATGATGTCCTGGAAGAGCCGCTCGGCGTTGCGGCTGAGCGCGGAGATCTCGACGTCCTCGTCCAGGCGTTCCTCCTGGTATTCGACCTTGGCGATGAGATAGGGCGTGAGCTCGGGGAACTCGCCCAGCTTCACCCGGCGCAGCCCCTCGACCAGCACGCGGACGCTGTTGTCGGGGAACTTCAGCATCCGCAGCACGCGGGCGCAGCAGCCGTAGCCGTGCAGGTCGTCCGGGATGGGGTTGTCGATGTCCGGCTTCTTCTGGAGCACGAGGCCGACGAAGCGATCCCCTGCCACGACGTCGTCGATCAGCCGCACGCTCTGGGCCGTCTCCACCAGCAACGGGGCGACCATGCCCGGAAAGATGACGATGTCCGACAGGCCGAGGATGGGGAGGCGTTCGGGCAACGGCTTTTCCGCCGGAGCGGCGGGGGCGGGGCCACCCGACGTTTCGCTCAGGATGTTGATCAGCTCGGAATCGGGAGACGACATCGTGCGGTCGGGGTGGGAGAGCCCTTGTTGCCTAGAACCCTTCTGGAAAGGGCCGGAGCCTTGGAAGAATCACTCGCCGGCGACCGGGACGGAGGTGCGCTTGGCCTTCGTGGGAGCGGCCGGGATGTCGATGCGGAGAAAGCCGTTCTGGTAAACGGCCTTGGCGCAGGACGGATCGTAGCCCGTGGGGAGATCGACGGTGCATTCGAAAGGACCGTAGTTGATCTCCATGATCAGGAACCGGCATTTGCCGCCGCGGCAATGGTCGGGGCGTTGCCCACGGATGCGCAGGCGGCTGTCCTCGACGGTCAATTGCAGGTCCTCGCGCTTCATCCCCGCCAGCTCGACGTTCACGACGACGCCCTCGGGGGTCAGATAGACGTCGGTGTTGGGGACCCAGCCGGAGCCGGCCGTGGGGGTGATGGCCGCCTTGTGCTCGCGGAAACGGAACGTCGTGTTGACCACTGGCATAAAACTTGGATGGGGAAGGAGAGACTGAATCAACCGCCTTTGACAAGCATTCTGGGCCGCTCGCCCCGGCGTCCGCTCAGGAGGATGGCCTGGCCCGGACGGATGGAGGCGTTGCCCGAACAGCCACAATGGCCGCTTTTCTGGAAGGGAAGTTGCCGACGTCGCAGCAGGTGGGAGCGCAGAAACAGCCCGAGGGTGATCCCAACAACGGCCAACGACACTGCCTGCTGCCAATCCATTGCTTGAAAAGATACCGGGTGCCCGGGAGCTGGCAACAAGTTGTTTCCCCGCCCGGCAGGCGCCTCAAACCTCCGCCTTCGCGTTGCGCCGGTTGCGGTAGTCGGACGGGGACCAGCCGACCCAGCGCTTGAAGGTGGTGGAGAAGACGAACGGGTTCTCGTAGCCCACGTCGCGGGCGATGGTGTCCACCTTGTCGTCGGTGGTGGAGAGCAGTTCGGCCGCGCGTTTCATCCGGAGGTAGATCACCTGGTTGTGCGGGCTGCGGCCCAGCTCGCGCTGGCAGATGCGCCGGAGCTGTTCCCGGCTGTGGTGGGACTCCTTGGCCAGCCGTTCCAGCGACCAGTCGTCCGCCGGATGGGCCGCGACCTTTTCCCAGAGCCGCCAGAGGGATTCGTCGGCGCGGTGCGGTCGGGCGAAGGTCATGACCACGGCGTGGATCAGGTTCACCCAGTCGCCAAGGACGGCCGGAGGCATCTCGGCCTGGCAGGAGGCGCGAAGGCCTTCCACGGCGTGGAACAATGGTCCGGAGCGGAACTCCTTCACCACCGGAGAACTGGCCGAAGCCAGCGGGATCTGTCCGGCCGGCTGGAGGTAGCAGACCCAGATGTATTCCCACGGGGCCGGTCCCACCGCATGGTAGGCTTCCAGGGTGTGCGGCGGCAGCAGCATTCCCATGCCCGGCCGACACGCCGCCCATTTGCCGTCCACCAGCACCCGGCCCTCGCCGTTCAGGCAGGCGAGAAAAAAGCTGCTGGTCTGGTGCGTGCGCAGCACCCCGTGGGGAGCCACGGCGGTGGCGTGCCCCACGTGGATGATCTGGTGCAAGGCCAGGGACGGACAAACCTCGAACCCCTTCAACCAAGGCCTCGGATCGTCCGTGCCCGCCACGACGCCCCGGGTCCGGAAATCGGGCCCGGCGATGGTGATGTCGTGGAGTTCGGGGAGGGAAAGGTCGAAGGGACAATCGCTCTCATCGGGCGATTTGTTGCGGCCGGAAACGACACCGCGACCGTTTTTCATGCGCGAAAGTCTGGACCACGCCCGTTGCGGAACGGAATCCAAAATGTGGCCCGAACCACCCGCCTCAAAGGGGATCTTTCCGTCGTTGCCGCGCCGCTTCGTAGAGGAACATCGCCGCGCACCCCGCCACGTTGAGCGAATCCATCGGAGCCGCCAGCGGGATCGCGACCGCCGTGGAACACGCCGCCAGCACTTCCGGGCGGATGCCGTGCCCTTCATGTCCCAGCACGATGCAGCAGCCGCCGCGCAAGTCGCAGTCGAACAGGCTCGGGCCACCCGCCGCCGGATGGGCCGCGACGCTGCGGATGCCCGCCGTCGCCAAATCCCGCAACGTCCCCGCCAAGTCGGCCGTCGTGGCCACGGGCAACTCGAAGACCGCCCCCATCGATCCCCGCACCGACCGCCGCAAGAACGGCGACGCGCACCCTTCCCCCTGGATCAAGGCCGTCACCCCCATCGCCCGCGCCGTCCGGATGATCGTGCCGAGGTTGTCCGAGTTCGTCAGCCCGTCCAGGGCCAGGAACAGCGGCGATCCGGAGGTCTGCGCCAAAATCTCCGCCAAGCTCCGCGGGGCCGGAACCCGCGCAACGACGAGCAGCCCCTGGAAGAAGGAGAAGCCCGTCAACGCTTCGATGGCTCCATGCTCCATCGGAAAGATTTCCACCGCCTCCGGCCGCGCCGCGAACATCGGGCCCATCCGCTCCAGCCATTCCGGGGTCATCAGAGCCGACACGATCCGTAGCGGCGATTTCATCAACCGGCGCACCGCCTTGTCCCCTTCCGCCACGAAAATGCCATCCCGCAGGTGTTCGCCCTGTGCCCGGAGCGTCCGGTAAGGTGCGAGCAGCGGATCGTCGGGGGCGGGAGCGGCGTGGACACGGAGCATCGGCCGTTGGGATACGCCTTGGCGGGCGCCTCGGGCAACTCCGCCCTGCGCCCCGGCCCACGGAGCTTTCAATCTTGCGTTTTGGAACCCTGCCCGATTGATTGCCCGCTCGAAATTATGGACCAAGCACCGCAATCCGAGTCCAACAAGCTCTACGACCTCATCGACTGGGCGCACCGGAACCGCCAGAAGCTCATCCTCGGCGTCGGTGCCGTGGCGGGCATCGGCTTGGCCTTGGCCGTCACCGCGTGGCGCCGTTCGGAGAACGAGGCCGCCGCCAACCGCGCCCTGCTGGCCGTCCCCGGGGTCGTCGTCACCTCTTCCTCCGCCGCTCCGCCCACCTCCGAGGCGCTGCTGAAGGTCGCCTCCGAGCATTCCGGCACCACCGCTGCGGCCCGCGCCGAGTTGCTGGGCGCGACCCGCCTCTTCGGCGAAGGCAAGTTCGCCGAGGCCCAGACCGCGTTCACCCGGCTCGCCGAACATTCTTCCCTCCCCTCCATCCAGGCCGCCGCCGCCTACGGGCTCGGAGCCAGCCTCGACGCCCAGGGCAAACGCGCCGAAGCCGCCGCCAAGTATCAGGAGGTCATCAGCCAGTTCCCCGAGGAAACCGTCGCTCCCCAGGCCAAGCTCGCCCTCGGCCGCATCCACAGCGCCGAAGGCCGCAACGAGGCCGCCTACCGCCTCTACCAGGATCTCGCCAACGCCGGTCCCTACGATCCTTGGGCCGCCGAGGCCAACGAACGCCGCCAGGAACTCCTCGCCCAGTTCCCCGACCTCGCCAAGAGCGTGCCCACCGCCGCTCCCGTCGCCCTGCCGGGTCTCGCGCCGGAGGCTCCCGGCACCGCCCCCAAGCTTTGATCCTCCTCAGGGATCGTCCCCCCAAAGGACGGTCTTTGCCCGGCGGATGCGCAATAACACAAATCACATAACCAAAAAGTGAACCCGTGGCGGATTTGATCCGATACACCGCGGACAGCAAAAAATAGGCAACCCCATGAAACTGACCATCATCGGAACTGGATACGTCGGACTCGTCACCGGAACCTGCTTCGCCGAAGTCGGCCACACCGTCATCTGCGTCGACAACAACGAAGCCAAGGTGAAGATGCTCCAAGCCGGCGGCATCCCCATCTACGAGCCGGGCTTGGAGGAAATGGTGAAGAAGAACGTGGCCGCCGGCCGCCTGCACTTCACCAGCAGCACCGCCGAGGGCGTCGAAAAGTCCGACATCATCTTCATCGCCGTCCCGACCCCTCCCCAGGTCGATGGTTCCGTCGATCTCAGCTACATCGAGGCCGTGGCCCGCGACATCGCCGCCGCGATGACCAGCTACAAGATCGTCGTGGACAAGAGCACCGTCCCGGTGAAGACCGGCGAGAAGGTGGCCGAGACCATCAAGCGCTATTGCAAGGCCAAGGTGGAGTTCGACGTCGTCAGCAATCCCGAGTTCCTCCGCGAAGGCTTCGCCGTCGAGGACTTGATGAAGCCCGACCGCATCGTCATCGGCACCAACGGCCCCCGCGCCGTCCAGGCCATGAAGGACGTCTATATCCCCTTCAACGCCCCGATCGTCGTCACGGACATCAATTCCGCCGAGCTGATCAAGCACGCCGCGAACTCCTTCCTCGCCCTCAAGATCTCCTACATCAACGCCGTCGCGAACATCTGCGAAGCCTCTGGCGCCAACGTCGAGCAAGTCGCCAACGGCATGGGCATGGACGAGCGCATCGGCCGCCGCTTCCTCAATGCCGGCATCGGCTTCGGCGGCTCCTGCTTCCCCAAGGATCTCAGCGCCTTCATCAAGATCTCCGAGACCCTCGGCTACGACTTCGCCCTGTTGAAGGAAGTCCAGCGCATCAACGCCAACCAGATGGACATCTTCATCAAGAAGATCACCGACACGCTCTGGGTGCTGAAGGACAAGAAAATCGGCGTCCTCGGCCTCGCCTTCAAACAGAACACCGACGACTGCCGCATGTCGCCCGCCATCGAGCTCTGCCAGAAGCTGCTCAAGGACGGCGCCAAGCTCCGCGTCTACGATCCGAAGGGCATGGAAAAGGCCAAGGAGATCCTCAAAGACTCCGTGACCTACGTGGACGACATGAACGCCGTGCCCGAAGGCTGCGACGCCCTCGTGATCGCCACCGAATGGCCCGAGTTCAAGAAGCTCGACCTCCAGCGCACCCGCAAGGCTCTCAGCCACCCCATCGTCTTCGACGGCCGGAATCTTTTCGACCCGAAGGAAATGGAACAGCTCGG